>NZ_JARFXU020000030.1:0-42839 GCF_029581595.2 Arthrobacter sp. NQ7
GTGGTTCCCGCCTCTCGGGGTCCATCCCCACTTACAAAGTGCAGAGAAGTAGGAGACGCAAGGGGCCGCGAACGAAGCCATCGCATTGCACGACGGGTTGCGGAGCGTTTGGGTGTGGCCCCGGCTCGGCCGTCGCCTTTTCCGCCCTCGGAGCGTTGATGAAAGACAAGATCAAACTACCCCTGAAACACGGAGGCTAGCACGCCGGGGCCACCTTGTGCCGGACGCTCAACAACTCAAAGCATTGATCCCCGCGAAAGCGATTCTCGAAGTGGAGCTTGGTGACCGCCGACCGTAAGCGAAGGGGCCATTCCGAATGCGCGCGAGCAAAATGCCGAACGCCGGGCGCGAGGTCAACCCTCTATGCCAGAGAGTGCCTCATAAGCCAGCCGGAACTTCGCCGTCACGTCCGTTCCGTGTTTGAATGCTCGACCTGTCGGAAGCCGAGGTCCCTCTTTGTGTGGGCTCACGAGCCCTAAGAGCTCTTCCCGAGGGTACTCCCGCGCCCAATCCAGCGCATTCGTTTCGCGGTGGAATCGGATGCACAGCGCGAGATCGAAATCGATCGAGTCAACGAGCGCACAGTCAAACTGGAATATGCGGTGCACGCCCTTCGGCAGACAATCGCGCCTCGATCCCAGGCCTTGGTGCTTTGGCGTTCGTCAGAGAGGACGACTGCGATGCCGCCGAATGGACCCCACTTCTCGCGGCGCTTTTCCTCGTCTTTCGCTTTGCGACGCTCATACTCGCGTCGGGCTGACGAGCCAGCGATTCCGGACTCAGTGGATAATGAGTTATCAACAGCTCGTTCCACGTGGGGGGTTGTTTCCGGGGTCCCGGTGGCACACTCCAAGCATTGGACGGTCTTCGTCTCGCTCTCGTAGATCGCTTCCGTCCCGACCGGACGAGATGCACCGCACAGCCGACACGCTCCGGCGTACCGGAGCCTCATCTTCTTCATGAGGACACAGGGTGGAGCATCGACACGGACCCAATCTGCTTGTAGATCACGGCGGTTAAACCGCGGATGTGCTTTGCACGAATCAATCCTCGCCTACGGCAGCGTCCAGACCCTGCAAACTTGCCCCGGGATCTTAGTGGAAATCTCGTACCGCCGGCCTTCCGGCGAGCTGTGATGAACTCGGGCGAACGGCCCGTAGGTCACTATGCATCTGTATCCGGGAATTCACGGAGTGTGGCCGCTATGGCCTTACTGCCGCCGGGTCCTCGGTCCAGTGCCGGGCCGTACGTGTACATGCGTGGAAATTTTTCACTTTCGATGCCTTGGCGGCCTCAGTTAGTTCTGCCCAGGCTTCCCGCAGTTCCGCTTGGAGCTCAGATGACATGGGCGCGCCTGGGACTCGTTCCGCCGCCACGACTGGACCTATGGGTGCCGCGGTTGCGGCTTTTCGTTGAAAAAGACTTCTAAGACCCATTTCTGTTCCCCCTTTCCCCTCTGCCCAGAGTATCAATGTCCCCTCAAAGCGTCCGGGACACTACGACCGAGCGCCCAGCCCCATGGCCGGGCGGATAGCAGCAGCCGAACAGACGCGTTAATCCCGTGCGGCGGGCGGCGTTTCCAACGCCGGAAACAACCCTATCCATGCCCCAGGAAACGAGAAGAACAACAACTTGTCACTCCTTCGTTTGACCCCTTAGTCCAGTCGATGTTCCATGCGCGCTGCTGTAGCGTGGCGTGCCGAAGGCCTGCCGGTCCCCCATCGGTGGGCCTTCTTTTTTCCCTCGCTGCGGGGCACGATGGGCGAATTCTTGTTCGAAGTTGCCCCTGAAGTCGCTAAGAGACTGACGAAGCAACCGCTGGATATCAGTCCGCGAGGGTACGGAGCTTGGCGGCGCTGAATTCCTCGTCAGAGAGTGCACCCTTCGCATGGAGTTCTGCAAGGAGAGCCAGTTCTGCCGCCAAGGACCTTCTGCCCCGCATTTTTTCAAGCAACATCCGATGCCCGCCCGTGCGGGCTCGGGCTGCCGCTGGTTCCTGCGCCTGCCGTCGTGATGAACCTTTGATGGCAATTGCGATGAGTAAGGTTATCGCGAGGACGCCTAGCGCGATTCCCAAGGGGGCTCGGAACGGCTCTGTTGCGTTTGCCACGACGGCCATAACCACCGCAGCAACTGCACACGTCCCGGCTATCCGAAGCCACCCTCGGCTGAGGCTGAACGCAAATATGTATTGGCCTGGTTCGGTCGGTACTGCATGTTGGTTCATCTGCCGAGGATAGCCCTACGAATACTCATAGAACATCCCCTGATGTGAACGCGATGAACTGCCGAACGCTGAACTCGTCATAGGCGTCCTTGGTCCGCTTCCCGTTCCCATCGGGGGTGTAGTTCTTGCGACCCTTCCCAAAATACGAAGTCAAGATCGCGTCGTTGTGAATTCAAGCGTTGCCTGGGTTGTCGAGTTGCTTGCGCAGCCGCTGGACTTCAGCCTCCGCCGCGGCGAGTCGAGCCTCGATCTTCTCCCGATCGAGGTTCGTCGACGGACGCGGTGCCGGCCTCGTCCTCGTAACGAGCCAGCCGATCCGCTGATAGCCAGTGATCCGCCGCACCTGCGTACACGTAAAGCAGTCCCTCTCGGGCTCGGGGCGCGGCCAGCGCAGATCGATCATCTTCCGGATGTGGTCTCGCTCGAAACCCTTTCAGGCCATCCAGGGTCATCCGCTGCCGCCCAGCTTTCCTCGGAATCACGGCGGATTTCCAGGATGCGCTCCTCGGACACCAGCTTGGGCCCGTCCTCGGGCTTCCAATCCACATCAGTGCAGACTTGCTCATAGTGCCCGCAGGAGAGCTTGACCCGCCAGAACGCCGTCGAGTGTGGCTTGGGTTTCCGGATCTTCGCCCAGTCCTCGGCGTCCATCCAGTCGTATTCCGGCTCCACAGGGTCCGCCGGGAACTCCGTGACCTTGCGATCGACCCACTCGACGATGTCCCGATACGGCTTCTGAGCAGGTCCGTGGTCAGTCGTACACCAGAACTCGCCGGAGGGAAGCCTGCACTGACTGATGAGGTCGGGGAAGCGGCGATCGTCCGGATACTTGTCCTCTCCGTGCGTGTAGACCTCGTGCTTACATCCGCACTCCAACTCGACGCGCCAGCGAAACATGTTCTTCCGGGACGAAGAGCGGCCAGAATACCGGGTCGTAATGCTGACGCAACTGGGCGACACCCTCCTCGAACTCCCGGAGGGCCTCCTTCTGAGGCCGCGCCCGCCCAGGTACTCGCTTCAGCAGTCTTGCGGATTCACGTGTCTGGTCATCGACCGGGGCAGTGTCGGCGGCGCTCACTATTCAATGCTCGTCCACAGCGTCACCCAAGTCTAGGAACAAGCCGGACTGAATATGTCAACGTGATTCAGGACCACCGAGACGGCTTGATACAGGCCCACCCTGGATGCAATCTGAGCATGCCGAACTGAGCCCTGCGTTCATGCGACTACTTCAGCTGCCTTCCCTTTTCTATCGGTGAACCGTTTAGGGCCCTTCAGCGGCCAGCCGCCATTAGGCTGATCCGATGGCTATCGTGCAAAAAGCAACGCTGACTCCTTCGAAAATGGAACTTCTCCAACGGTGGCTCCCCACTCAAGCGTGGTTCGGGAAGAACGTGTCAGCGGACCTAAGTCGTATCGGATCCTTCCGGTTTGATGATCCGGCCGGGGAGGTCGGCATCGAAACTATTCTCGTTGCAAGCGAGAATACGGTTTTTCAAGTTCCGCTGACATATAGGGGTTCCCCTCTCCCGGAGGCTGAGCCGTTCCTGATTGGCACCATGGAGCACTCCATTCTCGGAACTCGCTGGATTTATGATGCCGCTGGTGACCCGGTCTATATATCCGCCCTTGCCGCCGCCATCTTGACGGGACATCCGCAGGCCGACCAAGCCTTCGAGCTTGAAGGAAGGCTGGAATTGATTCCTGAGTCGGTACACCTGCAGACCACGGGAACGCCCACCACCAGTATTCCAACCATCTGTTCAACAGTCTCCACTACCTTGGACGGAGTCACAGCCATCTACGTGGGGGACCAGGAGTTGTCGGTTAACCGTGTGTTGAATTTCGCCAAACAAACCCCAAAACAGAGGGTCCTCGCAGCCACGTGGGACCGACAAACAATGCCCGTGGAACTCGCGTCACTGGCCAGAGCCCGACAGCGTGCGGTCCAGGGTTGAACAAAGCTACCGGTGCCTCGACTTCCCTCCGACTTCCACCAGCTTCTGAAAATGATTGATGCCGATGGGTTTGTGCCAGCACGATGATCGACCGGCTTACGGGGCGCCCCCGGCCCACATTCGGGACGTTGGAAGGCCTGGGTGTCTTGGAGGGCTAGGCGTTTTGTTGGGCGATGGTGTGGGCTAGGCGGTAGGAGTCGGTGCCGGTTTCGATGATGGTGCCGTTGAAGGTGAGGCGGTCGACGATTGCGGCGCAGAGGCGGGGGTCGGTGAAGGTTTTGGTCCAGCCGGAGAATGACTCGTTCGACGCGATCGCGATGGAGTTCTTTTCCTCCCTTTCGGTGAGGACTTGGAAGAGGAGTTCGGCGCCGCGGCGGTCCAGTTCCATGTAGCCCAGTTCGTCGATGCAAAGCAGGTCGACGCGGCCGTAGCGGGCGATGGTTTTGGCCAGCATTTTTTCGTCTGCAGCTTCGACGAGTTCGTTTACGAGCCGGGTCGCGAGGGTGTATTTGACGCGGTAGCCCTTCTCCGCGGCGGCTGTGCCGAGACCGATGAGCAGGTGGGATTTCCCGGTCCCTGAGTCTCCGATGAGGCACAAGGGTGCGCCTTTGCGGATCCAGTCACCGGTGGCCAGGGTGTGGATAGTCGCGGGGTTGATGTTCTGGTTCGCGTCGAAATCGAAGTCCCCGAGCCATTTGTCCCGCGGAAAGTTCGCGGCTTTGACGCGCCGGATCGAGGACCGCCGGTCCCGGTCGTCGCATTCGGCCAGCAGCAGCTCGGCCAGGAACCCCTGGTAGGACAGTTGCTCCTTTCCGGCGACGTTCAGTGCTTCGTCCAGAACGGCCCGGACGGTGGGCAGGCGCAGCCGGCGACAGGCCTGGTCCACTGCTGCGACCGCGGCCTGTTCGGTCAGGCCCCGGCGTCGGCGCAGGGTCGGAGTGATCGTGGTAGCCGGTGCGGTGGGGCTCATGAGATGTTCTCCTTCGACAATGTTCCTGCAGAGTGATCGGTGCGTTTGGCCAGGAGCTCGTCATAGGCGCCGATGGACGGAAGCGGGCGTGTGTCCGGTGGGAGCCCCGCGATGACCGCTGCCGGGTCTATGAGTCGGCGCTGGGTCAGGCTGACAACGCGTTGCACATTCACTTCAGCAAGAGCACCAGGGTGACGGTCTGAAACGGACCCACCCCCGCTTGATGCCGCTGCGTGTCTGCGGGCCTCGACCGCGACGACGTCCGCGCTGACCGCTCCCACGCCCAGCGCTGCGGTGATCCCTGCCTGGATGTCTCCGGCGTCCATGAAGCGGTGGAGCAGAAGGACGTCGATGAGTTCACGGGTCCCCTCGGCGTCGCCATTGACCCGGCGGGAGGCTGCCCAGAAGGCCTCGTGGGCGCTGGTGAACGCTCCGGATTGCCGGGCCCGGGCCAGCGCGGTGGAACCGGGCAGGGCTCCGGGTTTGGTTTTGAGGACCTCAAGGTAGTGGTCTAACTGCACCGACTGCCCGGACCGGGCGGGCACGCGCTGATACCGGGCGACCACGGCACGGCCGTCGAACACCACGACCGCGGACGCCCGCAGCGAGACCCGGACTTTCCGGCCGATGAACCGCGCCGGAACGGAATACTTCACCATCCGCACCGTGATCATCGACGACCTGTCCACCGTTGGATTGAGCACCAGGCCCGGATCAAATTCCTCCGCCGGCAACGGTGCCAGGAACGGCTGCTCGGTGGCGAAGTCCTGACCGATCGTGTGGATTCTATCCATGATCCGTCGGCGCTCGTCCTGGGCTTCCCAGGCCCGGATGCGGTCGTTGAGTTCGTTCAGGGATTCAACGACCGGCATCGGGGAGAGCCGGTTGCGGCGGAACCAGCCCACCTCGCCCTCGACGCCGCCCTTTTCGTGCGCCCCGCCGATGCCGGGCTGGCAGTAGAAGGCATCAAAGCCGTAATGCGAGCGGAACAGCACCCACCGGTCGTTCTCCTGCCGCTGCCGGCCCTGCCCGAACACCACGGCGGTGACTGCGCTGGTGAGGTTGTCGTAGCGGATGTGCCTGACTGGCACGCCCCCGATTTCGTTGAACGCCTCGACGTGGCCTTCCAGGAAAGCTTCCTGGGCCTGGGTGGGGTAGATCCGGTGGATGGCCTTGCCGGAGTGGGAGAGCCGGAAGACGAACATGTGGCACTTCGTCTTCACACCATTGAGCACCACCCAGAGCTCACCGAAATCCACCTCAGCCTCAGCACCGGGTCCGTGTTCCTGCGGCACGAACACCTCAACCCTGCGGCCGGCTTCCACATCGATTTGTGCCCGGCGGACCCGTACGTAGTCACGCACCGTCGAATACGAGAGCTCCTCCGCTCCGTGCTCCTCAATCAGCCGGGCAAGTATTCTCCGAGCCGTATGACGCTGCTTCCTCGGCGCCGAGGTGTCCCCGGTCAGCATTGCATCGATCGCCGGCTTGAACGGATCCAGCCTCGGCGATGACCGCACCGGTGTCTTCCGCGCCGGCGGGACAGGATCCGACAAGGCCTGCCGGACGGTATCCCTTCCAACCTGATACCGCTTTGCCAACCCGCGGATCGACACGCCCTCCACACGGGCATCTCGGCGGATCTTGGCAAACAGCTCCATGCGTACCCTCATCCGGGACCTCCAAAGCTTGCTTTCAACAGATGAAAGCAACACTGAGGTGGTCCTGACTCAAACCGTCATAAGCAACCGGCGAGTCGCGGGTGGTCCTGATTCAAACCGTCACACCGGTCCTGAATCAAACTGCCATAGTCACCGGACATCATCCAGAAAACGTAGCTTTGAACAAAAGCCCGGTCCTGCGCAGTTCCAGCTGATGGTTTCTCGTTCGGCTAATTGTTGGCACCAATCTGCTAGGAGACAGCAGCCTGGTGCGGACGGATAATGAGCGGCTATGGAACCAAATGCTGAGGTTTCCCGTGGCCCCTGCCCGGGGGAAGAGTGGGCCTACAGGCTGCGTGACGATGCGCCGTCCGAGCGGGTGCGGATTGTGCGGGTGGAGGCCGGAGAAGCTATGTTGCAGCCAGGGCGGCCCGCAGGGCTGCAGGGTCCGGGAGTCCGGCCAGGCCATGGCTGGTGAGGTAGACCAGGCAGGACAATGCCGGAGTGGAGGGGGCCGGGAACAGGTCCCCTCCGCCTGCGGTGAATGTGGGCGATCCGTGGAAGGCGAGGGCAGTGGCGTCGTCCTCGGAGGTACGACCCGGATGGTGAGCCGGTCAGTGGCTATGCCTTCCGCGGTCAGGGCCTCCCGGAACAGCTCTGCTGCAGGGCCGGTATTGGGGCAGCCCGGGATGACCCTGAGCTCGTAGCCAGTCACTCCCGACGCCCGGGAACTCTGATGGCGACCGGCTTCGGTGCGGCATCGTCACCGCATCCGGCGCAGCAGGCACCGCCGGTTTCTGGTTGCTGCACGGTGTCCGGTGCGGTGGTGTCAGCAGCGGCGGCGTTCGCATGACCGGCTTGTAGTTCAGACACGGTTCCCCGCGGTCCAGAGTAAGCAGACGCCCTGTTTGATGAAAGCCTAACCTGCGTCGCCCATGGCGACCGGGCAGATCGGGGCAGGACCTCCGCCAGCGACCTTCGACGCCGGAGTGTGGCCCAGGACTACCCGACGCCCTTGGCTTCCAGTCGCTTCAGGCCCAGGCGCAGAGAGCTTGCCACTGGAGCGCCCCGTGTCGCGACAATCAAGAACGCTGCAACCCGCCCCGCCATGCTGGTTGGAGTCCGGTTCCACGTGATGTGAATGCGTGATCCGCCCGATACGTTCGGCTTGATCCGTGCGCTCACGTAACTCCCGGGTGCGCAGAAATTGCTCTCCTGCACAGTCCAGGTCACTGTCTCGGGATCTGACCAGTCGTAGTGTTCCTTGGCCCAGATTGCGCCTCCGGGAGCCTTGCTCCCTTCCCTGATATCCGCGTACGTGTCCCCCACGTCGTACACCTCATACAGCGGCGCATGAATGCCCGGCCAGACGTTCGGCCTGCCCGGGCTGAAATCCAACAGCGCTTCCCTCACCGTCGCCGGTGGAATGGGGGTATCCACAACCATCTCCACTTTAGGCATTCCAGTTCCTTCCCTGATACATCCAGTCTGACCACTTCCGGCACGCGCACCAGCGGACCGGCCCGAGGGGACAACACATGCAAGGTCCTGCTCCAGCTTCGCGGGCGGAGTTACGAGGGGGACTGAACACCGATTACCTGCTTTTGACGGTGACGAAGGTATTCTCGCCCTGCCACAACCAAGGTCACAGGCGCTAAAGGATGACGGCAGCAACGCCTGAATGCGGCCCCACAAGCCCATCGAACCGCCGGGGTTTGCCGGTTAACTCGCTGAAGCAAAGCCCCGAAATATTGATTTAGTGAAGGCTCTTCCGCGCTTCAGGCCACCGGTTTGATGTTCTGGTTGATGTGGAACAGGTTGCCGGGATCGTACTTGGCCTTGATCTTGGCTAACCGGGCGTAGTTTCCCCCGTAGTTGTCCTCGATGCGGGACTGGTCGTCGGCGTCAAGGAAATTTACATAGCCCGCGCCGGCCCCATGGGGATGCAGGGCCTGGTAGTAGTCTCGGACCCACTTCGTGTTGGCGTCGTTGTCCGCCGGGGACTCCCACATTCCGGCGATGGCTACGGAGAAGTCGACGTCCCGGTAAGGAAAGGCAGTCTCATCCTGTCCTACGCGTTGGGCCGCGCCATTAATGGGATAAAAATGATTGGCGGTTTGGGGGCTGGGCACGCCAGCTCCGAATTTCTGGGCAACGCCGATCACATCGTCGCTTAGCTCTGGAAGGAACTCCGCCTTCCAATATGCTTGGAGGCCTTTCGGGAGAAGCGGGTCGAACAGAGTGTTGAGCATCGGGTACGGGAGCGGCCCGATAAACGACCCAGCAACGGGGGCGACGTCCAGGAATTGCTTCCATTGCCGCTCGCCTTCATCGTGGGGACCTGTCCAGCCACCCACCACAACCACCACGGGCTTGCCGTGGTGCTCCTCCGGCAGGAAGGGGACCGGCGGGCCCTGGTGGAATCCGAGGAAGATTCCCATCTCTTCCGGAGCCGTGGCAATGTAGTCCCGGTACAGCTGGGAAACAGCCTCAGCGTGCTCGAGCAGATAGATGACCACACCGCCGTACACCACGTCGACGGGATGCAGGTCGAATTCCAGGGAAGTGACGACGCCGAAGTTTCCTGTGCCGCCACGTAACGCCCAGAACAGGTCATCATTCTCGGTTGCGCTGGCTGTGAGGAACTTCCCCTCTGCGGTCACCACATCGGCGGATTTGAGGTTGTCGCAGGACAGACCGTACTTACGTGCGAGGTAGCCGATGCCGCCGCCGAGCGTCAGTCCAGCAACACCCGTGGATCCGATAATGCCGCCGGTTGTTGCCAGCCCGAATGCGTTTGTTGCGTGGTTGAAGTCGGCCCAGGTGGTGCCTGCCTCAGCCCGGGCCGTTACGGCAGCCGGGTCCACCCGGACGCCCCTGCGGTCGGCGAAGTCGAGCACGAGGCCTCCGTCGCAGGTCCCGAATCCGGGCGCGCTGTGCCCGCCACCTCTGAGCGCCAGGTCCAGGCCCTCGTCGCGGGCAAAGTTGACTCCCGCGATGACATCAGCGACTTGAGAAACACGCAATATGGCTCCGGGATGTTTGTCGATCATGCCGTTATAAACAGTCCGTGAGGCGTCGTAGAGGGGGTGGTCGGAAGTGATGACCTGGCCGCGTACTTGTTCCTGCAGGGCCTGAAATCCGTTGTTGTCCATGGTGACTCCCATTCGCCCTGAGCATGCCTTCACGATCAGGGATCTGGCACAGCCACGCTTCCGGCCGTGCGGGACATTCAAAGTGCAGCCGCTGGGGGCCAGAGGAGAGCCCGGAGCAGACCGGCAGGTCTGCTCCGGCGGCTGAGACCGGATGCACCTGTGCTGCGTGCGTCTTGGCATGCAGTTATCGGCGTGATTCTCGAACATGCGCGTGCCGGCGAGCCTGGTAGGCGAAGCGGGCAGCACACCCTTTGGATCGACGGCTAACCGTAACGTACGCCTGCCCGTTTCCGAGGTCAAGAAGCCGCCAGAAAAGGCGTTGCCCCCTACGCCGTCGTTACCTGGCCACGGCATAAGGAGACAGGCGGCAGCCGCGATGCGCCTGCCGCCTGAGGCGGTCGCCGATTTCAACTATGGACCTTGAAAGACTGCCTCGTAGATGGCCGGCTGTTTCGAATGCCAGCGCTATTGTCTTTGCCGTCGGCAAACGAGATTAATGGAGCACGAGCGACGCTCCGTAGCTCCAAGGAGAGAACCATGACCCTGACCAGGAAATAACTCGCGGTTGCGGGCAAAGTATTTGCGGGGACTTTGGGACTGGCGCCGGCTGCGTCTGCAAACGACCCTGACCTTGCATCGCTGTCGGCCACGTCGGATGGCTTCACGGACTTCTCGAGCCCGGCGTGGTCTGACTTCAAGCTCAATGGTGTTTGCGGGCAGATTGGCAAGTAGGCAAGCAGGACGCGCGGCCCCTGTCTGGGAGGGGCGCGTGTATAAGTTTGATCGACAGCCGCCGCGCGCTCAGGACGAGATCGCTTTTCGTGGAAAGAGTTGTTGGGCGTCCAACTATGCGAAGGTCGCCAGCAAATTAGCAGGCATCGTCTCCCACTCGTCATCAGGTCACAAAGAGTTGCGCTTCGCCACTCGGCCCAAAGCCGTTGCCGTTACCGTTGCCGTTGCCGTTACCGTTGCCGTTACCGTTGCCGTTGTCGTTGCCGTTGCCGTTGCCGTTGCAACAGAGTTTGGGGGATGGACGTTGGAAACGATAGTTGGTCGAAGGCGGCAAAGGCGCCGTCGAACTTCAAGCTGATGGAGTCATTCACCTTACCTGGAAACCCAATGTCAGTATCGAGGCTCAAGACGCACACGCCGCAATGGCCGCAGTCAACGAAATAGCCGAGGGTTCGGAATATCCAAAGCTGGTGGAAATGGTGACAGTAGAGGCCGTGAGCCGCCAGGCCCGCGCCGTCTTTTCCGTCCCGTCCGCGGCCTTCCGGATCGCCTCATTTGGATCCGGCCGTGTGGATCGCCTTCTCGCAACCTTCTTCTTCGACGTGCGCGTCCCCGTTGCCCTACCCGCTATTTCAGTTCCCGGACCGAATCCATAAACCGGCTGCTCGGAGAATAAGCTGCCCGCCGCCGTGGTTCAAACTCGCCCCGCGGCGAACGAATGGGTCTCCTGTATCTACGAGCCACATTCTGTACCTTGGAATCTGTTGTTGGGCAGTTCCATCTTCAGCGACGCCACCCCGCACGTTCGCGCGGGCTGTTGCCAAACCGACCCCCGAGCTCCAGCATTGAGTGCATGGGCAAGGATCCGGAGGCAGTGGCGCAACGGTGGGTCAGGTCCTTGTCATTACATGACTTGGAAGCAGCGGTGGATTGCTTCGACAGGGACTACACTGACGAAGCTCCGGCACGCCGCGGGGAATCCGTCCAAGGGCAAGACGCTGTCCGGCAAAATTTCGCGACCCTGCTCAGTGACCTGCCGGACCTGACTGCGGAGATTTCCCGGACGTTATCGGACGGGGACGAGGTGTGGATGGAGTGGGGCATGCGCGGAACCCGCAGGGATGGCACGGTCATGGAGTTCGTGGGGGTCAACATCTTTCACGTCCTGGACGCCAGGTTCCGCTCCGGCCGGATCTATACGGAAGTTGTGCGCGATGCCGGCGGTATTGAGGCGCAGATTGACCGTATGACCAAGGGGACTCCGTAGGAGCCCTCGCCCCGCTCTGGGATGCTTGTGGCCGCCCGGAGCGGGCCGGGCAGCAAACAGTGCTGACGACGGTTCCCGGACGGACGGGTCAGTGCCACAGTTTCGGGGGAACCGGTCGCTATCGTCTCTTCCCCCAGGCTCTCGGGTCAGGGCTGCTGCACGACTGTTGGCAGCCCAGACCGGGAGGTTCGGCTTCTGCGGACGTCAGCCATAAAGACGGGAGGTGTTCTGCAGTGCTTCGGTGGCCTGCGCGATTAGTCGTTGGACGATGTCCCGGGCCGGCAGGATCTCTCCGATCAGGCCGGCGGACTGTCCCGTGAACGGCACAAACCGCTCCATGTGCCGCTCCTGGATGGCGCTCATTATTTCTCCCTGGAGAAGGGAGGCGTCGAGGGCCGCATCCGCGCGGTGGCCTTGCCATTGTTCGATGAACGGCGTCTCGAGGGCCCGGGGAACAACATTGAATGCGCCGCCGCCGGGTTTGCCGAAGATGTCATCCCAAACGTCCACCTTCACAGCGTCCTGGGAACGCGCCGTCAAAATGGCATGTTTCCATGCCTCGCTGATCGCCGCCTCTTCCGAAGCCAGAAACCGGGTACCAAGGTTCACGCCCTGTGCACCGAGGACCAGGGCAGCAGCCAAACCCCTGCCGTCGGCGATTCCTCCGGCTGCCAGGACCGGCACCGGACTCACGGCATCCACCACCTGCGGGACCAGGACTACCGTCGAGACCTTGCCGCCGAAGCCCCCTGCCTCGGTTCCCTGGGCGATGATCACATCAACTCCCCGGTCAGCGACCAGAAGCGCCTGTTCCACGGTATGCACCTGCTGGATAAACAGGGCACCCGCCTCATGTGCGCGGGCGGGCAGAACGCCCGGATCTCCGAGGGCAAGGGACACGACCGGCGCATGCATCTCAAGGGCGATGTCGAAGGACTCGGGATGCTGCTGAAGCCAGGGCTGCGTAAAGTTGACCGCAAACGGACGCTCGGTCAGAGAGAGCAGAACGGCCAGTTGTTGCCGCAGATCCTCGGGTGACCGGGCCGCCCCGCCCAGGCTGCCCAGGGCACCCGCGTTGGACACCGCAGCCGTCAGTTCGGAGCCGCTGCCGAACGGTCCCATGCCCGCCTGAACAATAGGGTGCTCGACTCCGAGCAATTCGCAAAAGGTCGTCCGCAGCATTTCATTCCTCCCGGAGAAGCCGTTGATCAGGCCGAGTTTACGCCCGACGCAGTCATGTTGTCCGGCGGCCGCCGCGCGACCAGCAGCCCCCGATATTCCGGGCCGTTCATGCTGCAGACGATGTCGGCGAGCTCGTCATGCGTCAGGTCGGTGGGTAGCTCGCCGTTCGCACCGAGGTCGGCGATGAACCTGCGCATGTTGGCGGCACACCGCTCGGAGATCTGCGCCCAGAGGGCCTCGCAGTCCGGGTCGGTGGACGTGGCGTCACAGAGGGGAAAGGTGCACGCCGGGAGGATGTCCTCGCGCTACGCGGTGCGAATGACAGTGGAAACACCAAATCCAACTTCCCCGGCATGTGGCATCCTTGGCGCCGCTGGCACCACCCCTTCGGACGCAGCCTTGACACGTCAGGGCAGCGCTCCGATAGTAATCGCATGGATGCCGTCAAAGTCGATGCCCAGCGCATCGCGTACCGGGCGGCGGGTACCGGCCCGCCGTTAGTCCTCCTGCACGGGGCCTATGAAGACAGCCGGGTCTGGGAACGACAGCTGAAGGACTTCTCCAGCGAGTTCACGGTCGTCGCGTGGGACGCACCGGGCTGTGGTGAGTCTGACGACCTGGTTGAGGGGACAGGCACTCTGGGCCAGATCCTCGCCGGATTCCTCGCGGCGCTCGGCCTGGCCGGCGGGACGCAGAAGCCGCACGTGCTGGGCCTGTCCTTCGGCTCGGTTGTTGCGCTGGATCTGTGGAAGGAACATCCCGAGATCCCGGCAACGCTCATCCTCGCCTCGGCGTATGCCGGCTGGGCAGGCTCGCTCCCACCTGAGGAGGTCGAGCGACGGTACCGTCAGGTGAGTGCGGAGCTGGAAAAGCCTCCGTCCGAGATCATCCCGGTCTGGCTGCCCACGCTCCTCACGGAGCGGGCCACGGAGCCGATGAGGGCCCAGGTCGCCAGCCTCTTCGAGGACTTCCGTCCGTCGGGGATGCGGGCGCTCTTGGCTGCGTCGGGGCGCGCAGACTTCAGCCCGGTGCTGCCGACCATCACGGTCCCGACGCTCCTGCTGTATGGGGCCGCGGACGTTCGCTCGCCCCTCACGGTGGCGGAGGACATGCACCGGCGGATCCCGGGATCAGAGCTTGTGATCCTCCCGGACGTGGGTCACTTAAGCTTCATCGAGGCCCCGGAAGCGTTCGCCGGTGCGGTGCGCCGTTGGCTGCACGCGCACAGCGAGACCTGACCGGGCGTTCCCGGCGCGGTCCCTGTATCTGCCGGACCTGAAGGCACATCTGAATCGCATGAAAGAAGACTTTGCCTGACAGATCGCTCAGAACCTGCGCCCGTCGCTAATCACGAACACCAAGAATGAGATAGCGAGTGAACGAACATCCGCCGAAAACGGCGGCCATGGTGCGGCAACGAATTCCGCAGCTCCGAGTTCTACAATCGCCTGATCCGCCTAATGTCCACCAGCGAGCAACGCCTGCCAACTGAGCGGCTCGCGGGCATGACCAGCGCGGCTCTCCGGGAACGGGCCGCCATCGACCCCTCCTATGAGGGGCCCGTCCGCGGCCGCCTTCTGGTCGTGGAGGACAACGACGTCAACCAGCTCGTGGCCCGATCCACAGTGGCGAAGTTCGGCTATGCCGTGGACGTCGTCGCCAACGGTGCCGAAGCAGTGGCCGCCGTCGAAATAACAGAATATGACGGCGTGCTGATGGACTGCCACATGCCGGTAATGGACGGGTTCGAGGCCACCAGGATCATCCGGAGCCGCGAGACCGGGAACAGCCCGCTACCCATCATCGCCATGACTGCCGGCGCCCTCGACGGGGACCGGGAACGCTGCCTCGCCGCGGGCATGGACGATTACCTCGCCAAACCCGTCGACGCCACTGACCTCGAAGCACTCCTGGCCCGATGGGTCCCCGATCACGTCACGCCTTTCCTGCCCGAGCAACCCCTGGCCGTCACAGGCAGTTATCCAGCAATGACCAGCGAGTATCCCAGGCAGGGGCTCGACCAAAGCCGGCTGGCAATTCTTCGTGACCTCGGACCATCCGACGGGCTGGGCCTTTTGCCCGCGGCAGCAGAAGCTTTCCGAACCGATGTCCCGGACCGGATTGCCTCCCTAAATCAAGCGATCAACGACAACGATGGTCAGGCCCTCACCCAGGCGGCGCACGCGCTCAAGGGTGCCGCGGCCAACATTGGCGCCACCACCGCCGCAGCCCTGTGCGGCGAGCTGGAAGCTCTTGGCTCGACCGGAAAACACAACGGCGCCCTGCAACTGGTCAGCCGCCTCGAAGCGGAACTCGCGCACGTCAATATCGAGCTGGATCAGGCCCTGGACGCTGCGCCGTGATAGTCCTGGTAGCAGACGACGATCCTGGCTCGCTCCTCACTGCCATCATGTGCAGGGAGCCGGACCCCGAAGGATGAGTTCGAGTCGAGAAATAGTTCGAAAATTCCGTCCGTAGCGCTCCCAGTTTCCGGAATCTCCCGTGAGGACGAATCGTCGTCTCCCTTTCAGCTCGTTATGTCCCTGCCATCAGAAATAGTTGCCTGAATCGAGGCTTAATGAGTTTCAGCCAGGAGCGCCCCCTTGGAAACCATCCTCCGTTCCTATGATCAGGCTTCGCTCGAAGTGGACGGCCGCGTGGGCGCCGCGGGCAAGAGGCGGGTGGCCATAGGCCTGGAGAACGACCGGCTCGCCATCGCCTGCGGCCAGCACGTCTCCCGCCGCCGGGTGCCCGTGGCGGCAGAGATCCGGCACGGCATCGATACGGGCGAACTAAACGAGGACCTGGACGTCGAAGCCATGATCGACCTCATCAACGGTCCAGCCCACGATACTAAGGCGTGGCGGAATTCCCGGACCGGATGGGTCAGATGGTCTGGGTGCGCAGGACCGAGACCGAGGTCATCATCATCCACGTCCGTGAGGCCGCCCCGGTCGAGGTCGCCCGTCGCCAGCTCACCCGCTCCGGCACCCCCGCGATCATTGACGCCCACTTCCGGGGGTCTAAGTGCCCGAGGTGTGCCGTTTCCCATTTGAGGGGTCACCAGTGGCAAATCCAACGATCAGTGGGCGTTCTCCTGATCTTCCAGCGCGGCGCTGATCATGGCAGCCAGCCACTGCTCGTACCGCTCCGGGGCCCATCCGCGGTCGAGCACCAGCAGCCGATAGTTCTCGACGTTGGTGAGGACCCAGAGGGCGTCGGCGGTTTCCTCCAGCCGGTCCTCGGGTACCGCGAGGACCTCGAGCACGAACCATAAGCAGTCGTCGTGGCGACGTTGGGCTCCGCGAGCGACGGCCTCGCGGACGGTGTCGTCGTCGGGCGCGGCGGCCGCGGCGACTGTCCGGATGCGCCAGCTGCGGTCGTGGGCGCGCCGCACCAGCGCGGTGAGCTCTGCGGTGGCGAGGGCCCGTCGATCTTTGCCAATGAGCCCCTGCCAGCGCGCCGGGTCTCCCATCGAGAAGGTCGGGTCGTTGCGGACATGCTCGAAGACGACCTGCAGCAGCAGCTCGGCCTTGGAGCCGAACATCGCGAACACGTTCGCCTCGGAGGTCCGGGCCGCCTTCGCGATGGCGGCGGTGCTGGTTCGTGCGTAGCCGGCATCGAGGAACATCTGCGACGCCGCGGCAAGGGTCCTCGCCCGCGTTTCGGCGGCCTTCGCCTGGCGCTTCGGCGAGACGTATGGCCGCTTCTTGACAGTTTGGTGCACGGCACCCACAATATCACTAAGTGATACTCACTTAATTTGTGGCGGGCGTGTGGAGAGGCCGGAGCCATGGATGCATCAAACGCAAGGGTCGAGCACTACCTCCAGGCTCAGGCCGACGTGTTGGAGGGCACTGGGGTGCCGGTGACGTCATGGACCGTGCCCATGCCCGCCCCCTTCGGTACCGCCCACTTGCTGGAAGCGGGCAGCGGTAACCCCTTGCTGCTGCTGCACGGCGGCAGCGTCGTTGCACAGTGGGCGCCGCTGATCCCGTTCCTCGCTGCGGGCGTGCGCCTGCTGATGCCCGACAAGCCCGGCACGGGGCTCGCCAGCCCCTTCGACTACCGCGGAGTCGACCTGCGCACCCACGGGGTGGCCTTCATCGAAGGGCTGCTGGATGCCGTCGGCCTCGAGCGGGCTACGATCGGTGGCAACTCGATGGGCGGCTACTTCGCGTTCTGCTTCGCACTGGCCAACCCGGAGCGGGTCTCGGCGTTGGTGATCCTCGGCGAACCGGCCGGGGCCGACCCCGCGCCATCGCTACAGCAGAGTCGCTACCACCGGCTCGTCGGCACCCGCGGACTCAATGCCCTCCTTTTCAAGACCGCACTGAAACCGAAGCCCGGCGCCGAGGGCGCCCGGGTCGGTCTCGCCAGGGCGAAGTTGGTCGCCGTCCCCAATCAGGTGCCCGACGACCTGCTGGAATGCGTGGCAGCCGGCTGGCACCTGCCGGGCGCGGTGCGGAGCTGGTACACGATGGTTGAGCGGGCATGGCATCCCGCTGGGGCCGGCATCTTCGGGCGGTCAACGATTCTGACGAACCGGCTGGCCCCGGAATTGGCTGAGCTCAACGTACCCACCTTGTTCCTGTGGGGTAAGAAGGACTCGCTCGGCTCACCCGAGGCTGGCCGGGCTCTTGCTGACCGCATGCCCGACGCCCGTCTGGAGGTCGTCAAGGACGCCAGCCACCTGGTCCACGTCGACCAGCCGAAGATCTGCGCGGACGCCGTACTGGGGTTCCTGTCATGACGACCAACCAGATCACCAAGCGCGCCGCACTGTTGCTGACCGCAACTGGCCCTACCCTCTTCGTTGGGCTGATCCTCCATCCGCATGCTCCGAAGGCCGACAGCATGGCGGAGGTTGCCTTCACGCAGACCGGCCAGCCTAACTGGTGGCCCGCGCACGTGCTGCTCGTGTCCAGCTACGTCGTGTTCGCGCTATTCCTCTCCACTATTCGGCGTCTGCCCGCGCTTTCGCCCCCGGCGCGCCGAGTTCTGAAACTTGCCGTCCCTGTCGCCTGGTTCTGCGTCCTGGCGATGCTCATCCACCTGCTCCTGCCGTTGGGGCGCGAGAGCGTCGCGAATTCGCAGCGAGGTTGGGCTCTCTGGGTGAAAGACGTCGTTGAGTCGGTCGATGGCGTGTGGGCCCTGTGCGTCGTCGCTGTCGCGTGGACGCTCGGGCGAGCGGGGATCGTGGGGAACCGGCTCACTGCCCTGCTCGGCGTGGCGGGAGGATTCGGTTTCGCCCTCTTCTCGTTCCTCATCCCCCTGACCGGGGTCGTGGTCCCGATGCAGTTCACCCGGACGCTTGTGGACGTCGTGCCCGTGTTCGGGATCCTCATGGTCGCTTGGGCGGTAGTCGCTGGGCCGTTGCTGGGTTCTCGCATGCATCCCGAGTGAGCTTGAGGCTGCGCCCGGCGGCGTCTCCACCGCGACCCCCACACCGTCGGCGACTTGTGCCTGTTCAGAAGCGGGGATACGGCGGTAAGCCGGGCGACGAGGCTAACTGCCTGCTAATGAAACGTTATGGTTCCGCGGGGCTCGTCATCTCTTGGTGGTGCTTTTTGCCGTCGGGGTCAGCGCGCCGTTGATGAGGGTTTGTGGTGGGGCGTCGAAGTCGCTGTGGTCGTAGAGGCCGACGGCGTGCTGCATGTATTGGGCCCATTGGGGGCCGGCGATGAAGGCACCGTCCACGGCGGGGTAGTACTTGCCGTTGATAGTGATGTTGCGCCCAAGCCGGGTGGGGCCGCCGTTGAAGGGGTCACCGAAGAAGGACGCTGTGGCCAGGCCTTTGGTGTAGCCAACGACCCAGGTCTGGTTGTTGTATTCGTTGGTGCCTGTTTTGGCGGCGTCGGGGACTCCGAGTTTTTGGGGAATGAGCAGCCCGGAGCCTTTCGTGAGGACGTCCTGGAGAACGTTGGTGACAGCGTTGGCGACGTCGGGCTTCAACGCACCGGCTTGGCAGGCCGGTGTCTGGCCGCCGATGTGTTTGCCGTGGGCGTCGTCGACCTCCGTGATGGACATCGGGGTGCAGTAGGTGCCGTTGGCCGCGAACGTCGCGAACGCGTTCGCCATGGTCAGCGGGGCCACGTTCTGGCTGCCCAGGATATTACCCAGGGTGGAGAGGTCGATCTTTTCGTCTTTTCCGCTGCCCAGGTGCAGGCCGATCGCGTCTGCGGCGCGCTGGACGTCGCACACATCATTAAGCCCGGCGAGGGAGGCGAACGTGGCCGTGTTGATCGATTGGTAGATGCCTTCACGGACCGTCATGGGCCGGTACCAGTTGGGCTCATCGTTCTGCAGGTCCTTGGACCCCGGCACCGTACTGTCAAACCAGCCCTGGACGGGATGGCAGGTGGTCTTCCACGGATAGTTGATGCCATAACGACGGCGGGAAGCGTCAACGACCTGGTTCGTCGACTTCCCTTCGCCAAGCCAGGCGGCGAGAGTCACGGGTTTCATCGTCGAGCCGGGCTGCATGCCTCCCACACCGCCGAGGCTGTTGCCGGCCGCGTCCGCGCTGTCGACGTTGAAGTTGTAGGCGGACACAAAACCGGTGCCCTGGTCGCCGAGCTTTCGGGAGTTTTGGGCCATTGACAGGACTTTGCCGGTGCCGGGTTCGATGGTGACGAGGGAGGCGCCCCACTTGTCCGGGTTTGCCCCCGCAGTGGAATCGACCTGGGCCTGCGCCGGTTCCTGCAGGCGGGGGTCCAGGGTGGTCTTGATGGTCAGGCCGCCGGCCATGATCTTCTGGTCCCGCTCATCCTGGGTGGCTCCGTACGCGGGGTCATTCTGGATCTGGTGGAGGACGTAGTCGCAGAAGTATTGCGCCTGGGAAGCGTAAGCGCAGCCCTGCTTGGGCGGATTGATCTTCAGCTGGATCGGGGTGTTCACGGCGTCGTCGTGTTGGCGCTGGTCGATGTAGCCGTGTTCCAGCATTGCGTCCAGCACCAGGTCGCGCCGGCCTTTGGCAGCTTCAGGGTGCACGGTCGGATCGTAGAGCGAGGGGCCGTTGACCAGTCCGGCCAGCAGCGCGGCCTGGGGCAAGGTGAGGTCCTGGGCATCAACCGAGAAGAAATACTGGCTCGCGGCCTGGATGCCATATGCGTTGGCATTGAAACCAACGACGTTCAGGTATCCGGCGAGGATCTGGTCCTTCGAGTACTGCTTCTCAAGGGCGATCGCGAGCTTCATCTCCCGCAGCTTGTCGCTGATGCTCTTCTGCCCGTTGAGCACCACCTGGGAGTCTTTGCCTTCGGCGATGAGGTTTTCGTTGAGCATGTTGGTCACGTACTGCTGGGTCAGCGTGGAGGCGCCTTGGTGCCCGCCCGCGGTGTCGATCATCAGAGCGCGGAGGATGCCTTGCGGGTCAATGCCGCCGTGCTGGTAGAAGCGGTAGTCCTCAATGGCAACGATGGCGTTCGTGATGTTCGGGGACATGTGGTCCAGGGGAACCTCGGTGCGGTTCTCGTTGAAGAGTGTCGCGATTTGCGACCCGTCGGCCGCGAGGATCCTTGTCACCTGGCTGGGAGGGTCCGCTACGGCTCCGGCCGGGAGGTTGTCGGCGAATTGCGCCGAACCGCCCACGACGCTCTCGGCCACGGCCGCGGCGGGCACTAGGAGGCCAGCCAGCAGCGCACCGCATACCGCACTGATCCCAAGGAAAGCGAGAAATCTGCCGAAGGTGCCGCCTGCGGCCAGCATCAGCTTCTTCCCCGACGGCCGGGAAGGCTGCGCGGGTGCGGTCGCAGGTGTGGGTTTTGGTTTGAACATGGATACCTTTGGGTTTCTGCCTCACGGCTGGACGGGCGTCCGGAGGGTTTCCTTGGCCCGGTCCCGGTCCTGGATCCGGGGCGCCGTCCCAGCAATGACAGGACTCCGGCGAAGGCAGCAAGCACCGCCAGGAGCGCGGCGGCGAGCTGGAAACCGAGTCCGGGCCCTCCGGGCACGCCTGCACTCTCAGCAAGGGCCGGGGCGAGTGAATATGCTGCCGCGCCCAAAGCCACGCCGAGGGAGGTTCCTATGCCTCGGGTCATGTTCATCACCCCGCTGACCATGCCCGCTTGGTGGTCGTGTCCGGCTGCCGCCACCGTTGCGTTGTTCGCCGGTGTGAAAAGGCCCAGGCCCAGGCCCAGGACTGCCAGGGCGGCCGCGGTGATCCACAGACCTGCGGAAGGCAATACCAGGGTGGCCAGTCCGGCAGCGGCCAGTCCCATACCGGTAGAGGTTGGCAGCCGGGCACCGGACCGGTCCGCCACAAAGCCCGCAACAGGAGCCACGAGGCCTAACGCCACCGGAAGTATCGTCAGCAGCAAACCAGCCTGGGCCGGCGGCAGGGAGTATTCCGACTCCAGGTGCAGGGGTGTGACGAACAAAACCCCGAAGAGCACGAGGTAACTCAGCAGGCCGGTCGTGATACCTCGGCTGAAGGTTCCGGCGTGGAACAACGACAAATCCACCAAGGGATGCCGCGCGCTGCGTTCGCGCAGGACAAAAACGACGAAAAGAACGGCTGAAAGCGCCAACAGGGCCAGGACAGGAGGGTTCCCGAAACCGGACCTGGATGCCTCGGACAACGCCAGGAGGAGGGCGCCGACCGCCGGCATCAGAGCCACCAGTCCTGGCCAGTCCAACGGTACCCGGGGGGCCTTGACATGGGTCCGCGGCAACAGCAAGCTGCCTAGGACCACCCCGATGATGCCCGCGGGGATGTTGACGAAGAAAACCCACCGCCAGCCGCCCAGACCAATGAGGAGCCCACCTACGGAGGGGCCCATGGCCAGGCCGATGGCCTGCGCGGCCCCTTGCAGGCCGATGGCCTTGCCGAGTTTACCGGCGGGCATACTGGTCCGGATCAGCGCAACGCTGTTCGCCTGCAGCATGCTCGCCCCCACCGCCTGAACCGCCCTGGCCGCCAGGAGCCAGGTGATGTCCGGGGCCAGCGCGCAGCCCAGGGAAGCGAGCGTAAATAACGCGAACCCGTAGGTGTAAAGGAGTTTCCGCCCGACCATGTCAGCCAGCCGGCCGACGGCGGAGATGCTGCCCACCAACACCAGAAGGTAGATCAATGCCACCCATTCGACCTGGGCGAGGGAGGCGTTCATCTCGGTTCTGATGCTCGGTACCGCCAACGTCACAATGCTGGCATCCAGCTGACCCATGAAGGCACCGATACACACCGTTGCGACGACCAGCCACGGGGCCCCGCGCCGCCGCCGGACCCACTCCGGCCGCGCCGGTTCCCGCAACAGCCTTCGCCAGCCCCGGGCAGGATCCGGCAAAGCGGCAGCACCACCGCGAGATCTTTGTTCGGTCACAGAACTATTCTAGTTGGGAACTACGGCGATAAGCTAACTTCATGAACACGCTCGGTGTCCCCGCCTCCCCCGCTGGCCCGCCGGCGCAAGACTCCCCGGGCGCGGATGCGTGGTCGTTGACAGGGGTGATAACGCGCCTGCGCCGGGTCCTGCGTTCCAGTGTCCGGCAGGATTTCCCTTGGGAGTCCCTGCCCATGGCCCAGGTCGAGGTCCTCCAGCGCCTGGCGGATGAACCGGGCATAGGAGTCCGGGACCTCGCCGCCCGCCAAAGGCTGGCGACGAACACGGTCAGCAGCCTCGTCCAACAGATGGTGACCTCCGGGCTGGTCAACCGTACCCCTCGTCCGGGGGACCGCCGGGCGGTGACGCTGAACCTCACCCCTACAGGAACAGAAGTCCTTTCGGCGTGGCAGGCAGCGAATCACCGAAGGCTGGGCCAGGCCCTGCAACAACTCCCCCGGTCAGAGCAGCAGGCCATAGAAAATGCCATCCCCGCCCTGGCCGCCCTCGCCGAGCTGCTGGAATTCGAGGACGAACTCCAAAGCCGGAACCCTGGCCAGCACGACGAGAAACCCTCATGACCGGTTCACCGCTACCGCCGAGGACGGCCAAGTATTGGCCGGTCCTCCTCCTCGATGCGTCGGCGGTAACGGTCCTTTTCATCCTCGCGCTGACTCAACCCGATAATTCCTGGTGGTGGGTCCTGACCATGCTGTGGGCTGCCGTCGGCATCGAACGAGCCCGCAATGAACACCACAGCCGGCACGTGCCGAAACGGCCCTGCTGACACCCCTTCCGCCGCAGAGGCCTCAAGAACAGGACCCCATGACCGACAGTGACTCATTCATCCCGTCCCCGACGGTCAACGCCTTCCATCTGGGCCCGTTGACCATCCATTTCTACGCGCTCTGCATCATGGCCGGAATCGTCTTTGCTGTCTGGCTGACGTCCCGGCGCTGGCATGCCCGGGGCGGTCACGCCGGGGAAGTCCTGGACATCTGTCTCTGGGCGGTCCCCGCCGGGATCATCGGCGGCCGCATCTACCACGTCATCACCGACCCGGAGCTTTACTTCCAGCCCGGCAGGAACCCCTGGAACGCCTTCGCCATCTGGGACGGCGGCCTGGGGATTTGGGGTGCCGTTGCCCTGGGCATCGTCGGAGCCTGGGTTGGCTGCCGCAGGAAGCACGTCTCTTTGGTGGCGTTCATGGACGCCGCGGCGCCCGGACTGGTCTTCGCCCAGGCCCTGGGCCGGTGGGGAAACTGGTTCAACAACGAACTGTACGGGGATCCCACCACCCTTCCCTGGAAGCTTCAGATCCATCAGATGGATCCCGCGACCGGTTCCGCCGTGATGGACGCCTCGGGAAATCCAATGGTCATCGGGTACTTCCAGCCAACCTTCCTTTACGAATCGATCTGGTGCATAGCGGTCGGAGCCGTCCTGCTTTACCTGGACCGGCGCTTCGTCCTGGGCGCAGGAAGCGTGTTCGCCCTCTACGTCGCCGGATACACGGCAGGGCGCTTCGCCTTTGAACTAATGCGTTCCGACTACGCCAACCTGATCCTGGGCCTGCGGGTAAACACCTGGGTGGCGGGACTGATATTCCTCGCCGGCGCCGCCGCATTCGCCCTGCTGTTCCGGCGCAAACGCTCGGCAGCCGCGAATACCGGGCCCTCCCCCGCACCAACGGCGCTCCCCCAGAACGAACACTCCTAGAGTTTTCGACGGAAATCCCGGAAGCGTTTGCGATCCCCATCGGCACTGCCCGTGGGCCCTTCGCCTCTGGCCAACCCGCTTGCGGAGCGATGGGGTAATCCCATGAAACCGGCACAGGCCGGCTGGTATCGCGGCATGGAGGGAAGATTCAGCGGATGCTGGAAGGGTTGAGATCGGACGATGCTGCCAGGCTGCTGATAGCATCCGGGCCCAACGAGGTCCCCGACCAGCAGGAGAGATGGGCCAAGCGGCTGGCGTCGAAGTTCTGGGCCCCCGTGCCGTGGATGCTGGAAGCCACCGCGCTGCTTGAACTCGTCCTCGGACGGTGGGCTGACGCGTCCCTGGTTGTCGCCGTCCTGGTACTCAACGCGCTGATAGGCATCGTCCAGGAGGGCAGGGCCCGGGATGCACTGGCGCTGCTGCGTTCACGTTTGCAGGTCATGGCACGGGTCCTGAGAGACGGGGCCTGGTCTTCCGTTCCCGCCGCGAACCTCGTCCCAGGGGACGTGGTGCACGTGCGGTTGGGGGACTTCGTCCCGGCCGACCTGGAAGTGCTCGACGGCGAGGTGCTGGCGGACCAGTCAAGCCTGACCGGGGAGTCCGCGCCCGTCGAAGGGACCCCGGGGTCGAACCTGTACTCGGGAACGGTCATTGTCCGGGGTGAGGCGACTGCCCGCGTGCTGAAAACCGGCACCGGCACGTACTTCGGCCGGACGGCGCAGCTTGTGGGCTCCTCAGCACCCAAAGAGCATCTCGGAGGCTTGGTTCTGCGCATGGTGCGCGTCTTTATCGCGATGGACCTGGTGATCGCGGTGGCAGGCACCACGTACCTGGCCTGGGCGGGGGCAGGAGTAGACACCGTCCTGTCCCTCGCCGTGGTCCTGCTGCTGGCCTCGGTTCCGGTCGCACTGCCGGCAGCCTTTGCCCTGGCCGGGGCACTTGGAGCGCGGCGTCTTGCCCGGGACGGCATCCTGACCACCCGGCTCTCCG
The DNA here is from genome assembly GCF_029581595.2 of Arthrobacter sp. NQ7. Lineage (NCBI taxonomy): Bacteria > Bacillati > Actinomycetota > Actinomycetes > Micrococcales > Micrococcaceae > Arthrobacter > Arthrobacter sp. NQ7. The sequence goes on from NZ_JARFXU020000030.1 coordinate 25,185, forward strand.
TACTCCAGGACGCGGCGTCCATGGAAGTCCTGTGCGTCGACAAGACCGGCACCCTGACCCTCAACCACCTCACGGTAACCGGCGTCGTCGGCACCGGAGGAACCGATCCCGGCGAAACGCTGAAGTTCGCCGCTGCAGCCTCCGATGCCGCCACGCAGGACCCGATCGATCTGGCGATCCTGGCCAAGCCGGGGTCCGCTGGAGAGCCTGGCTGGAAGCGGACCAGTTTTGTTCCCTTCGACCCAGCAACAAAACGGTCCCAGGCAAGCTGGACAGATGCGGCAGGCACCCACTTCGAAGTAACCAAAGGTGCCCCTGCAGCCGTCACTGCCCTGACCGGCTTGGACCTTTCCGAAGCGCTCACCCAAATAGCCGCGGAAGGTGCACGCGTCCTTGCGGTGGCAATACGGAAAGAAGGGAGCCCATGGAGTCACTGTGGACTGGTTGGACTGGCTGACGCACCCCGCCCCGAAGCAGCCTTGATGCTCAAAGAGCTGGGACAGCTCGGTATTCGCACGATCATGATCACCGGTGACAGTGCGCAGACCGCCGCAGCTATAGCGCGGAAACTCGGCATGGAAGGATCTGTGATCGTTCCCGGCCAGCTGGATATTACCGCAACGGATCTCGCCGGTGTAACAGCGGTCGCCCAGGTCCTCCCCGAACACAAGCACCAGCTGGTGAAGGGCCTTCAACGGGCAGGAACGATCGTCGGGATGACGGGCGACGGCGTCAACGACGCCCCCGCGCTGAGGCAGGCTGAAGTGGGTATCGCCGTCGAGGGTGCCACCGATGTGGCCAAAGCTGCTGCCGGGGCAGTTCTGGCCCGTGGAGGACTTGAAGACATCGTGGCGCTTGTCGAGGAGAGCCGCCGGATCCACCAGCGCTCACTCACCTACGCCCTGAACGCGAGCGTGAAGAAGATTGAGGTCCCGCTGTTGCTGGCACTGGGCGTTTTCGCGTGGAAGGAATTTGTCTTCACGCCGCTGCTGATGGCCCTGCTCCTGTTGGCCAACGCTGTGGTCAGCATGGCAACGACCAGCGACCGGGCGAGGCCGTCCGCACGCCCTGACATCTGGCAGGCAGGGAAGATCATCACCGGGGGCGTTGTTGTTGCCATCCCCATGCTGGCCGCTTCGGCGGCAGTTCTGGTCCTCGCCCAGGGCCCATGGCTGCATGCGGGAACAGACGAACTTCGCACGGTGGTCTTCCTGACCCTCGTCTTCAGCAGCCAAGTAACCATCTACATCGTTAGGACAGGCGCGCGAGCGTGGACAGATCCGCCCTCGAAATGGCTGCTGGCCGCCACTGCTCACGCCGTCCTGGCCGCCGCAGGCCTCGCGCTGACTGGCACATTGATGCACCCCGTGCCGCCACCCGTGGTGGCAGGCGTGGCAGCCACAATCCTGGGGGCAGCCCACAGCTCTCCTGCGAGTTGTCGACCTTGGCGTTGATGCCCGCAACGCCTTGACCAGCACACAGATCAACACCATCGCAGCGTGGAGGGAACGGGACGAGGAATTCGGGACTCGAACCTGCCGCTGCGAAGCCGTCAGGTAGCGAAGCAAATTCTGACGCTGCAAGAACAGATGGCCAAGAACCACTCCGAACTGGAGATACTTGTGCAGCAGGTTCAGCCGGCCCTTCTGAATATCTACGGTATCGGCCCGGTGCTCGCCGCAATCATCCTCACCGCCTGGTAACACACCGGAAGAGTACGCTCCGTAGCCGCATTCGCAGCCTTGGCCGGCACATGCCGACCCAGCCTCATCCGGCGGAACGACCAGATTTCCGCCTGAACCGCGGAGGCGATCGCCAACTCAGCAAAGCCATCGCAACCCACCGCCCAGGCCGCAGACACCGTCTCCTCCCTGCCGCTGCAATGAGACAACACAGCGGTGACGGAAGTCGGCGGTTGCAGTGAGGTTTTTCTCCAGGAGATACCTGCAGGGGCGGATTGAACAAGAATAAGCCGGTCTCGTTCTTGTTGGTGTATTACCGCCAGTCTCTTGGGAAGTTAGGCGCGTCTCGGCTTCTCCATTCGCCGGCGTCAAGCGAACACGATCAGAACATCATGGTTCAGGCTGCGGTCCCGGACTCGCCCTTGAAGTCAAGAACAAGTCGATGAGCGCCTGGGTGACCCATTCCTCGTAACGGTCAGGTGTCCAGCCTCGGTCGAAGACGAGTTTCACATAGTAGTCGGGGCCGAGCATGGTCCACGCGACCGACACTGCCTCCTCGGCCGAGATCGAGGGCCGTAGTCGCCCGCTTCCCTCGAGCACGGACGCGAGGCCGCGCAGGTTCTCGTAACGGTTCCGTTCGATCCGCTGGTGGTGGGCGAAGAGGTCCGCGTCGCCCGACTCGCCGGTGAAGCGGATCAGGTCCGCGCAGGGTTCGAAGATGCGCCGGTGCAGAGAGGCCATCGTGCGGAGCCAGGCCTCGGGGTCCTTGAGGCCCTTCGCCTCGTCCACGAGCTTGAGCAGCTGGGGCACATGGGGCCAGCCGGCGTCCACCATTTCCTGGGCCAGCCGGAGTTTCGTGCCGAAGACGGCGTAGAGCGTCTGGTGTGCCACCCCCGCCTCACGGGCGATCTCTTCCATTTTGACGCTGCTGTAGCTGCCAGTGACCAAGAGCCTGCGGGCTGCGGCGAGGATCCGCTCGCGGGTCATCCGGGCCTGCTCCTGCCGCAGGTTTGTAGTGTAAGACCGCCTCGGCGGGGCTTGTCTCGTCATGCGCGTCAGAGTAACATTCTTTTCATTATAAATGAACTCTAAAGAATCTAGGTCGACTTGAGCGGGGCCGGATTCTTTGAGAATCAACAGAGGCCTAGGGAGGCTTCCCATGAGCCAGGAACTCATCGACAGCTATTCAGGCTTCATCAAGGCAACCCCGCAACAGGTCTGGGAGGCGCTCACCAACCCCGCCCTAACCATCCAGTACCCCTTCGGCGGTGCGGTGGAGAGCGACTGGCGGCCAGGCTCGGACTACGTCACGAAGAGCGCCGACGGTGCCTCGGTGATGTACGACGGAAAAGTGCTCGAATCCGAGCCGCCGTGGCGTCTCGTCCGTAGCGTCCACGTCAAGTTCAGTCCGGCATTCACCGGCCACCAGGAGATGACGATCCGATGGGACGTTGAGCAGTTCGGCGAGACGTGCAAGGTGACCATTAGTCATCGAGGCCACGCCTCGGATGCCCAGCTGTTCGAGATGCTCACAAGCCACTGCCCGCATCTGGTCTCCGGCCTGAAGACACTCCTCGAAACAGGTCAGCCACTGCACATCGGACAGTCCGCCACTGCGACGGCCCAAGCGCGGGAATAGTCCTGGATGGCAAGGCCGGTCACGCCACGGGAGCCGACTCCCTCACTCCGAGCAGCAGCTTTTGAACGAATCCCCACCATCGGAATCCTTTAGGAGGTCATCATCATGTCTGACATTGTCACGGCCAAGGTCTTCGTTGACTCGAGTCTCTTCATCAAGTCACTCGACGAACGCGCGGACGAGTACCGCAAGATCGCGGACAGCGCTCAAGCACGGGGGGCCATCCACCATCAGTTCGCGGTGGGGGACGGATTCGTTCTCGTCATTGACGAGTGGGAGTCCGCGGCAGGGTTCGAGAAGTTCTTCAGTGATCCCGAGCTGAGAGCGTTCATGGGTTCAGTGGGCGCTGACCCGAACGTACCCCCTGAGGTCACGGTCGCGAAAGCAGTCGACGCTCCTGACAAGTTCTAACGGCGAGGCCCTGGCGCAGGCCGGTGTGCGCGGTCTCCCGCCCTGCGCGCCCGGCTTCGACCCGTGCTGCCGCCTCACAGCGGGCACGGGGACGCTCCCTGAGAAGAAGGCCCAGGCTCTCCGCCGCCCAGCGGAAGCGTCACCGAGTGCTCAGTGATGCCGGCGGGCACAATCCGGAAAGTCGATGTCAGGGACAGCTTGCGGCCGCCCACGGGGCCACAGTGACGATGCTCATCCCGTGGCGATGTCGCGGCGTCCGACGGCCGCGACCGCGAGGACGGCTGCGGCGACGCCGACGGCGACCAGCCACCCGGAGGCCGCCCAGTGGGGTACTGCCGCCGCGATGTCCGGGGCATGCCCGAAGACGGCGATGGTCCCGCCCCATGCGGGCACGCGGAGGAGCTTACCGAGCATCGCGACCGTCGCGCTGCCCGCAAGGGGTGCCCACGCCAGGGCCTGCCAGCGGGGAGCCACGGCGACGATCAGCAGGGCCACCCCCTCGAGTGCGAGGCACGCGGGCCACTGGCCCACGATGTAGCCGAAGGCGCGGAGCGCGGCATGGTCCTGGTGCACGAGGGCTGCGGTCGTCGCCGCCGCGGCGAGCCCGGCCGCCGCGAACAGAATGAGCGAGCCAAGCGCCGCGACCGCCGCGGTGGCCGCGAGCACCTGCCAGCGTCGTTGCCCAGTGGTGAGGACAAGGTCCACGAGTCCCGCCCTCTCGTCGCGGGCCGCCTGGCCGACCGCTATGACGACGTAGCAGGCACCGGTGATCCCGACGATGAGGCCAACGAAGGTGAAGTAGCTGGAAACGGGTGAGGCCTGACTGGTCATGCCCTGCATGAGCTCGCTCGTGGCCCTGTCCTTCTCGATGAGGGCAACGAGGCCGGAGCTCAGGCCCCCGAAGAGGGCTCCGAGCAGCCCCATGCCCACGGACCACGCCACGATCTGGGCGCGGGAGAGCCTCGCCGCGAGGCCGAAGGCGGACCGGGCCCGCCCGCGCCGTGAACTATTTTCGCGGGCACGGATAAAGCCGGCACCGAATTCCCTGTGGGCGCCGAGGAGACGCTCGACGGCGACGAGGACGGCTTCCGCTGCGAGGAAGGCCAGGAGCGGCATCAGGTGGTCGCCCGCGTAAGGAGCGACGACGGCCTTCCACCCGAGCGGGGTGAGCCATTCCAGCCACCCGTAGTCACCCGTGTCCGCGACGGCACGGACGGCGAAGCTGGCGCCGAGCAGGGCCATCGCCAGCCATCGCGCCGTCGCCGCCTCCGGCATCAGCTGGGCGCAGATCAGCGCAAGGAGCCCCAAGGCGAACGACGCGACCGCAACGACGGCGCCGAACGCGACCGCACCGGCCCCAGTCAGCTCGGCCACGTGCCCGACCTGCAGCGCGAGCACGAGACTCACCAGGGCGCCCAGCAGACCGGATGCGAAGACGACGACGATGAGGACCCCCCTCCCGTACCGGCTGGGGGCGACCCCGCAGGAGCGCACGAGTTCCAGGGTCCCGGCGTCCTCCGCACCACGGGAGAGCCGCACGGCGAGAAAAAGGGCCATGAGGCAACCGAGGAACATGACATAGGACCCGGTCTCGAAGGTCAGGAGCTGCCCCAGCGTGCCCGGGGACGGGAGGATGCCGTAGAAGACCTTCAGGGCCAGGTTAGAGCGCATGGTCTCGATCAGGACCTGCCGATCGGACAGCGCCGGATACGTGGCCGCATAGGACGGGGCCGTGACCGCGACGAGGGCGGCGAGCGGAATCAGCCAGGCCAGGATGCGGCCGCGCTGCTGGCGCAGGAGGAACACGACGAGGGTGGTCATCGCGGGCTCGTCTGGTAATGGCGCAGGAAGAGGTCCTCGAGGCTCGCAGGGATGCACGTGATGTCCCGGGCGTCGGCCCGGGCAAGGACGGCAAGCACCTGCGGGACCTGGGTGCGGGGGACGCTCAACTCGAGCCGCCCATCCAGCGGGTCGCCCACGGTCACGCCGATCCCCCGCAGTTCCGACAGGACGGACGCTCGCCCCTCCCCGAGCTCGGCCGTGACGGTCGAGGCCGCGAGGTGGCGCATCCGGGCGAGCGGGCCCGATTCGATCAACCGGCCGTCCTTGATGATGGTCACATCCCGGCACAGCTGCTCGACTTCAGCGAGAAGGTGGCTGGAGAGCAGGGTGGTGCGGCCCTGTCCGGCGGCCTCGCGGATGCAGCCGGCGAAGACCCGCACCATGAGCGGGTCGAGGCCGGACGTCGGCTCGTCCAGGACCAGGAGCTCTGTCCGGGCGGCGAAGGCGGCCACGAGCATGACCTTCTGCCGGTTCCCCGTCGAGTACGCACGCACACGCTTGCTCGGGTCGAGGGCGAACCGCTCCACGAGCTCTCGCTCGGTCGCGGTATCGTACGCTCCGCGGAGCCGGGCGAGCACATCGAGAACCTCCTGCCCCGTGAGGTTGCCCCAGAGGGACACATCCCCCGGGACATAGGAGATCCGGCGCGTGACCTCCGCCGGGTGCGCCCCGGGGTCGAGGCCGAGGACGCGCACCTCGCCGGCGGAGCGGCCGTAGAGGCCAAGCAGGACGCGGATAGTCGTGGTCTTGCCGGCGCCGTTAGGACCGAGGAAGCCGTGGACGGAACCCTGCTCGACGTCGAGGTCGAGCCCGTCGATGGCACGGAACTCACCGAAGGCCTTGACCAGCCCCCGGACCTGGATGGGGTTCGACGACGGGGCGCGATGGACGCCGGTCATCGCCTTGCCACCTCCGCCGCGGTCGAATCGGGCGCGGTTCGGCTACTGCCGCCGGAGGGCCGGCTCTGAGCCAGGATGCCTGCACGCTCAGTGACCGCTGTGAGGAAGAGCCTGTGCACGTGTCCGGGAAAGACGAGGGTGACGAGCTCCATGATGTCCGGGGGCACGTGCCCCTCGAACGGGGAGATGAGATCGGCCAGATCCATGCCGCCAGCCCGCGCGATCAGCTCGACGGTGCGCGCGGCCAGGGAGTCGATGGCCGCAGCGACGTCGCCCGCGGACAGCCCTTCGGTCCTTTCACCGAGGTGCTGCAACTCGCCGAAGAGCTCCAAAGCCTCCTCAAGGGTCGAACCATAGAAGTTCACCGCGAACGCGGTCACAGCCTCGGGAAGCACCCCACGATACGCCGCGACCTCCAGCAGCTCCCGCTCGCCGCGAATACCCCGCCGGACCGCCTCGTCACTGGTACGGTTCTCGATCTCCTCGTAGAGCCGCACCAGGGGAAGCGGAAGAGGAGTCAGAGCCGAGCCCGACTCCACGATCCGCAGCAGCCGTGCCACATGCGCCTGCTGGACCGTCAATTCCTCGATCCGTCGGGTGACCGCCTCGAGCGCGGCCTCCAGGTCCGCGGCAGCGTCCGCCGAGGTACTGCTGCCTCCGACGCCGATGAAATCGGGCAGCCGGTCCAACGGCACACCGCCGTCCGCGACCCACCGGATGTGAAGCATCCGCGCCACATGCTCGAAGCCATAATCGCGGTAGCCATGCCGAGAGGACGGGACGGGAAGCAGACCGATCTGATGGTAATAGCGGACCGTCCGCGGCGTCGTTCCCGTGATCTCGGCCAACTGACTGATGCGCATGCAACCATAATGGGATGTGACGTAACGTCACTGTCAAGGAAGGATTTCCCGGCAGGGAGGCATAGCTCCGAGGCCAAACGCATGCGTCGAAGAGGTTCTCGGACGCCGTTGCCTGGCCTTATCGGCCTGTCAGCACGGAAATGACGTCACTTGCTACCGTCTTCTCGAAATGAACGCTTGCCATGCCAAACCCATGGGTGTGGTTCTCAGAGGACTTGGATTCTGTACACTGCCGTTCATGACCAAAGGAGCGGCGCCGCCCACGGATGAGGATCACGTAAAGGTGTTCCTGGCCGTCCGGTCGGGAGACGTCAGTGCGCTGGGAAAACTGCTGGCCCTGTATCCCGAGCTCGCCGCCGCCCGGCTCGGCGGCATGGCACGCGGACGGACCCCCTTGCACGTTGCGACCGACTGGCCGGGTTATTTTCCCAACGGCCCCCGCATCGCACAGATGCTGATTGATTCCGGCGCGGACGTCGATGCCCGGGGAAAAGAGGACGGGACGGGCGAGACTCCGCTGCACTGGACAGCCAGCAGCGACGACGCAGACGTTGCGCGCGTCCTCATCGATGCAGGCGCCGACCTCGAGGCCCCCGGCGGCTCAATCGGCTCCCCGCTGGACAACGCGATCGGCTATGGTTGCTGGAACGTTGCCCGGCTGCTCGTCGAGCGCGGCGCGAGCGTCGACAAGCTCTGGCACGCGTCGGCACTGGGTCTGCTCGACCGGGTCGAGGACCTGCTTCGTGACCCGGTGAACTCGACGGAAGCCACCCTCGACCAAGCATTCTGGCATGCCTGCGCCGCCGGATACCGGCGTGCTGCTGCGCTCCTCCACGAGCACGGAGCCAGCCTTGCCTTCACACCCGTCTACGGCCGGGGAACCGTTCTCGACGCGGCGTCGAACCACGGCACGCAGCGGAACAACGTCATCGAATGGCTCGGGCAGCTGGGTGTGCACCGCACCAGCGACTGACGATCAACCAAGCCAATCGAAGCCCCCGTCAGGAACCGGGCTGGGGCTCGGCGATAGAGGCCCGTCCCCACCAAGGACCAAGGAGTTTGCGGCCGAAAGACCACCGCCAGGTCCAGACGTTCCAGCACCTGCCGACCCCCTTGACGGATATGGAGCATCCAAGCCCACGCCGCCGTCCCCGTCGTTAACGCTTCTCCATTGCAACGGCTATAGAACTGCCGAGAGGCTTCCGCGGGTCCTGAACCTGGACGTATCGAAGGACGCTTGCTATTCACGGGTAAGCGGAGGCTCTGCAGGGCCACTTCCGGATCAGGGACCAGAACCCGGCCCCCGGGGGTGACCGGTCGTGAGGAGGAGCCGGGACCACGCATCCGTGAGCCAAACGGCGAACTGGCGCGGCGTCCAGCCGCGTTGGCCGACGAGCAGCACCCAGTACTCGGGGCCGTTCATGCTCCACACCACATCGGCCAGTTCGTCGGTGGGTCGGTCGGTGCGAAGTTCGCCGGTTGCTGCAAGGTCGGCGATGAACCTGCGCATGTTGGCGGCCCGCCGTTCGGATATCTGCGTCCAAAGCGCGTCGCACTCGCTGTCGGCACTGGCTGCATCGCGCAAAGCCACGTACACCGGGGCAAGCCTTGGCTGGATCTCGGCAAGGGCCTGCGCGTAGATGCTGATCTTCGCGGTCGCCGTCCCGGCCTGCTTGAGGCGTAGGACGTAGTCGCGTTGCTGGGCGGGCACGGACTGGTCTGTGCCCGAGATGGCGGTTTCCACGACCTCGCGCAGCAGGGCGGGTTTGCGGCCGATGGTGGCGTATACGGTGTCGACGACAACGTCGGCGCGCCGGGCGATCTCCCCAATGGTGGTCGCGGCGTAGCCCTGTTGGACGAACAGGTCGCGGGCGGCCGTCAGGATGGCGTGCCGGGTTGCGGCGGCCTGCTTCTTGCGCCGGGGCGAGTGATAGCGCCGCGTACGAGCATTGACTTCATTCGTCATCCGACTTAGCCTTTATTCATCCGAAGTTCCATAGGATCAATTATATAGCAGGAGGCCGGGGTGGTTGGATTGGCAGCCCTGGGGCAGGACAATGCGGCGGCCTTTCGCCGCTTGATCGTCGACGGCTTCCAAGCCGGCGATCCGGGAGTGGTCGACGAGTTGGTCTCGCCGGATCTGGTGGAGCACCAGTTCGGCAGCGAGAGCTCGGGCCCTGCAGCCGTTGCCCGGCTCAGGCAGGCGATTCGCGAGGTGCACGCGGGGATGCCCGACGTGCGCTACAGCTTCGACGCGGTGGTCGCCGACGGCGACACCATCTGGACGCGGATGACCGCCCGCGGCACCGACACAGGGGGCGTCCTCGGACGCCGCCCGAGCGGACGCAAGATCAGCATCACGGTCGTGGACATCGCCCGCTTCCGCGAAGGCAAGCTGGTCGAGCACTGGGGTGTGCCCGACCGATTCACGCTCCTCACACAAGCTGGTCATCTCGGCGAGCTGCTGCGGCCGCGGGCCACGGCGGAAAGGTAGAACCTCATGGGCGCCGAACATTTCGACACCGTAGTTGTCGGCGGCGGGCAAGCCGGCCTCGCCATGGGCTACCACCTGGCGCGAATGCACCGCCCGTTCGTGATCCTGGACGCCAACCCGCACATCGGCGATTCCTGGCGGCTGCGCTGGGACTCACTGCGCCTGTTCACCCCCGCACGCTATGACGCGCTGCCCGGCAGCCGCTATCCGGCCCCCCCGTGGTCGTTCCCTACCCGCGAGGAGTTCGCGGACTACCTGCGCGCCTATGCCGCCGAGTTCGCGCTCCCCGTGCGCAACGGTGTGCGGGTGGACCGGCTGAGCCACAACGGCCAAGGATACGTGATCGAGTCCGACGGCCAGCTGCTCGAAGCCGACAACGTGGTTGTCGCTCCCGGCTTCGACCAGCTGCCCAACATGCCCGCCTTCGCCGCCGAGCTCAATCCGCGAATCAGACAGGTGCACGCGGGCGACTACCACAACCCCGCGCAACTGCTCGCCGGCGACGTGCTGATCGTCGGCGCGGGCAACTCCGGCGCCGACATAGCACTCGAAATCTCCCGAAGCCACCGGACCTACCTCTCAGGCAGGCATCCCGGCCAAGTGCCATGGCGGATCGAGCGGACCGCGGCCCGCCCCCTCAACCGCATGATCTTCTTCGCCTTCTCCCACGTCCTGACCGTGCGAACACCGATCGGACGCAAGCTCCGTTCACAAGCGCTAACGCACAGTGGCCCGCTGATCCGCGTCAAGGCCGGTGACCTCGCCGCCGCCGGCGTGCAGCGCGTGCCCAGGACAGACGGCGTCCACGACGGCCTGCCGCTGCTGGCGGACGGACGGACGATCGAAGTCTCGAACGTGGTGTGGTGCACCGGCTTCCGCCCTGATACCAGCTGGATCGACCTGCCCGTGTTCGGCGCCGACGGCGAACCCGAGCAACAACGCGGCGTGGTGAGGGCACAGCCTGGCTTGTATTTCCTCGGCCGGTTGTTCCAGTACGCTCTGGCGTCCTCCATGATCCATGGTGTAGGGCGCGACGCCCGATACATCGCCCGGCACATCGCGGCGAGAGACCGCCAGACGCGCTCAGATGTCTCTGCCGGTTCAGCCACCTGACCGAACCTGCGAGACCCGTGCGCTGGTTCATGTCGTTCGGCAGACAAGAACGGCAACATCGTCGGTTCACTGACGTTGACTCCCGCTGATCCTGCCACCGTTCTGGGTTGCCCCTCAGGCCAGACGGCAACTCTCACCGCGTGGTCATACACCAACGCCGTCGTCACTGACAACACCAGCGGCGCCACCTTGGCTATCCCGGGCACCTACAGCGGTGGAACCCGCGTAGTCTGCTAGCGCCAACTGGAAAAGTTATCCGAGAAGGCCGGGCCCGCCCGCGTCGGGTCTTCTCGCTGCACAAAATATTCAACGTTCTCCTCCCCGAAAGGACACGCTGTCTTGAAAAGCAAAAGGTTTTCAAGACATTTCTTTTGCTGCCGAGAACACGGCGCGACCCCCGCTGTCATTTTCCATACTCGCCTGCACGGCCGGCCACATGTCCTTACGGTTGTGCAGGCGGGTGGTGAGCACTGGTTTTTCCGTACTCCTCTGCACTAAGGTCCTTGTTGCTTACTACTCCTCTGCACAGCAAGGGAGGTGGCAGAGTGGATGCAGAATCGACACACATTCGTGAGTCGGGCACGTTGACCATGCCAGATGTTCTGTGGGCCCGGACGAAGTCGGTTTCGGCGGTGATCGCACCCTTGGCCGGGCACGCTGTTGTTGGCAGGGCAGCTGTTGAGGCCGCCGCCACGGCGCTGGGAATATCGCGCCGCCAAGTCTACGTACTGATCAAATGCCATCGTGACGGGTCTGGGTTGCTGACCGATTTGGCTCCTGGCCGCTCCTCCGGAGGGAAGGGAACCGCACGGCTGTCAGAAGAGGTCGAGGACCTTGTGCGGGAGGCAGTGCGGAAGCAGTTCCTGACCCGGCAGAAACGGACCTTGGCGGCGGTGTATCGCGATATTGCTGCCGCGTGCCGTGCCCGTCAGCTCGCTGTCCCGGCCCGAAATATGGTGGAGCCGCGAATCCGGGCGTTAAATCCAGTTGAGGTAGGCCGGCGCAGGGGAGGGTCCGATGCGGTACGGCCGTTGCAGTCGGCCGGGGACGAGGTGCCGACGGTTGGCGCGATTTTGGAGCGGGTGCAGATCGACCACGGTCATGGACGTGATCGTCGTGGACGAGCGGGAGCGGCGACCGATTGGTCGGCCGCATTTGACTGTCGCGATCGATGTTTACAGCCGGTGCATCATCGGCATGGTTGTGTCGCTGGAGGCGCCCTCGGCCGTGTCGGTGGGACTGTGCCTGGCACATGCCGGGACTGATAAAAGGCCATGGCTTGAGAGCTTGGGTATCGAGACGCCGTGGCCCATGAGCGGGAAGCCGAGACAGCTGTATCTGGATAACGCCAGCGAATTTAAGAGCGAGGCGCTCCGGCGAGGATGCGAGCAGCATGGTATTCAGTTGGCTTACCGCCCGCCGGGACGGCCTCATTATGGCGGGATCGTGGAACGGTTGATCGGCACTGCGATGCAGCAGATTCACGAACTTCCCGGGACTACCTTTTCCAACCCCAGCGAACGGGGACGGTATGACTCGGACCGGAAGGTGGCGCTGACGCTCCACGAGCTGGAGAAATGGATGGCCCTTGCCGTCACCAGCTACCACGGCACCATTCACAGCACGCTGGGCCAGACGCCGGCTGGTTAGTGGGCAGATGGGGTGGTGGCAACGGGGTTGCCTGTGGTTGCCTCGAACCCGGCAGCGTTCCTGGTTGAATTTCTTCCCGTCGTGCGGCGTACCCTGACGCGGACGGGTTTCGTCATCGACCGTGTCCACTATTTCTCGAATGCACTGAGGCCGTGGACCAGCCGGTGCGAGACGCTTGGGCCGTTTCTGATCCGCCGGGACCCGAGGGACATCAGCCGAATCTGGGTGTTGGAACCAGAGGGGGTTCACTACGTGGAGGTCCCTTACCGGACGATGGCGCACCCGTCCGTGAGCCTGTGGGAGCACCGGCACGCGTTGGCGCGGTTGCACGAGCGCGGCGTAGCGCAAGTGGATGAGGCGGCGTTGTTCCGCACCATCGAGCAAATGCGGGAAATCGCAAACACTGCGTCGAAGACCACCAGGCGCATGCGCCGCGACGCCGCCCGCACTGCAGCCACGCCGCGGCGCGCCGTGCCACCTGCCCCGCTACTTCCGCCGGAAGCCGCTGCTGAGCAGGCGCCGGACACTGCCGTGGATGCGGCCCGGGTGCCGCTGTTCGATCAGATCGAGCAGTGGTGAGCATGCCCGAGTACGAGGCATTGGAGTTGTCCCACCTGCACCCGAGTGTGCGGGACACAGCACGGTTGCATGCGAACGAGCGGGTTGAATTGATCAGGGCCGACCGGTGGATCGGCTACCCGCGCGCGGTGGAGGCAGTGGCCCGCCTGGAAACCCTGCTGTGCTGGCCAGGCAAACAGCGAATGCCGAATCTGTTGCTGATCGGGCCGACGAACAACGGCAAGTCAATGATCGTGGAAAAGTTTCGCCGGGGACACCTGCCCGTGGCCGAGACAGAACGGGAACACATTCCGGTGTTATGCGTGCAGATGCCGTCGGAGCCTTCCGTGTTGCGCTTCTAAATCGCGCTCCTGGCAGCGCTTGGGGCACCTCTTCAACCACGCCGACGTGCCGCCGGTACCTTCGTTAGCATTTGGACAGTTGCAGCTAGGCTCGTGGGGCGGTATCAGCGGTGCGCGGGCTGCGAACTCATGGGGGTAACGAGATGTCGGAAATAAGTAGGACGATTCAAGAGGTGGCTGCCGCCATCCGGCGGAAAGCACGAAACTCTGCCTTGGTTTACGGCGCCATTTTCGTTGTCGGGCTGGTGGTGACCCTGGGGACCCTGTCGTCTGCGACGAACACCGGCGGGACTTACGTTGTTTTCTGGGGTGCAATTGTGTTCGGCTTCTACGGATGTGTTCGGGCGATCATCCGCTACGTGCGAGCGGATGGCGTGGCAACCGCACTCGTGGTCGTACACGTCGTTGGAAGAAATGACCTAACCCCCTCGTAGGAAACCCGGTTCCCTTCCCTTGCGGGCCGCGCCATGCGCCAAATAGCGCTGTGAAAACGTAACCATTTACCGCGGAAAGTCCCAGCCGCTAGCCGAGAACACCACGATTCTCAAATCAATCTGTTCTTGAAATCTTTGGTTTGAAAGAACGTCCCCTGAAATATTTTCCCACCGACTCCCAATCGGTTCGTGCATTGCGGCGGACGGCTGGCAGCTACGGCATGTACTCCCATCAGCTGCTCGAACACGGACTCGGTCACCGGGAACTCAGTGACGCAGAGCTGGACCTGAATCCGCCACCGCACCTGCTCGACGAGCTCGCCAACCGAACGGGCCTCGAGCAACACCGCGTAATGTGAGGGTCTCCAAGACCGACGGGTCCCAGACTACGGACCTGCAGCGGGACGCACTCCTGGCCGCAGGCATCGCAGACAACTCCATGTACGAGGACAGGGCGTCCGGGAAGAAAGATGATCGACCGGAGCTGACTGCCTGCCTCAAAGCCCTCGGGCACGGCGACACCCTGGTTGTCTGGAAACTCGACCGGCTGGGCCGGGACCTGCGACACCTGGTCAACATCGTCCACGACCTCACCGAACCCGGCATCGGACTCAAGGTACTCACCGGCCAGGGCGCGGCCATCGACACCGCCACAGCCCGTCCGATATGGCTCCCCGAGCCAGTAGTTGGGAAAAGTGAGGTCACGTGGTTGGTGAGCCGTTTTGAAGGCCAGCTTAAACAAGTACCCGATCCTGTGGCGAAGTCGGCATACGTGTTGATGCTATGTCTAAAGATTTTCGGCCCCGGCGAAGGGGAACTTGTATTTGACGCCGGATATCCCAACGGCGCCCCAAAACCCACGCCCAATAAACCGGTGCATCTCTCCGCAGGGGAGCAAGATGCCAATGAACTCATTGACGGTGCGTTGCGTTACTTCGATGAGGTAGATCTGGCGTTCCTTGGTGATCGACTTATGGTGCCTGCGACCATGTTCCGTGGTAGCGGTGAGGATCAGGATCAATGGCATGGATTCGTCATGTCAAAGGACGGCATGTTCGTGTTTTTCGAGGAAAGCAATTGCTTGGCAGACGATATGGATGATGGTGAGCCCGTCATATATCGCCTGAGTGATCTTCGAGCCTGCAAGGTAAGCATTCCGGAAAGCATCTACATCCCTCCAGGTCTGCAGCACGTTCTCCGATCCCCTTCATCCCGTGAATTCAATGCGAAGTTGATATTTGGAGATGATGTCTTCGTGATGCAGTTCGCGGTGCTCTTTTCTCAAGTTGATGAAGAGGTGCGGGAAGAGGTCGCACGGCACATCCAGCAGTTGTTAGGACTTCTTGACAAGGCGCTGAGCCTGCAAGCGTCCGCTGGCTGACGCCCTGCACAGGACTACTTTCGGTAGCCGACGTTGTGCAGGCAACTTCTGAAACTGACACTGGAAGTCGGAACCGACCGATGTGGTGCGCAGAACCCCCAGCCCTTCGCCGAACGTCAGCACGGCCCCCGTTCGGGTTGGTCCGTTCATGCGCACACCAATTCCGAGGCCTGGTGTCGTTTTCAGCAGTCGTCTGCACAGAATGTCCGAAGTCGCCTGCACCGGCTGTTTTCGATTGCTGCGGTAGGGGTCAGAGCTCCTCTCAGGTGCATGCTCTGTCTTGGCTGCCACAACCTGTCTCCATTGGACACGGACGCGTGACCGCTCTCGGCGCTGCAGAACAACGCCAAAAACCTTTGGTACGTCGGCGGAAAGCGTGAAATAATTCTCAGCATACTGATTATTCTTGGTTGCAAGTCACACGCTGGTAGTTGGCCTGATGCGGAAGGTCGAAATGAACAGGTCTGACCCTCGCCGTGCCGCACGGTCCCTGATCGAATCAGGTGTCCTCTGCATAGAGGACCTCTGGGTTGAATACCAAGCCCGGGGAGGGAGCGCCGACGTCTTGGAACTCGATGCATTCATCCACGACATTCCCCTCATGACTGGGCTGGAGGTTGAAGTTCTGAGGCTGACTCTTAGTGAACTACGGCCCAAGTGAGATCGCGAACTTGGGGCTGCAGGAATGAGGTCGCCCCAATGCTATTGGGGGAAAACATCGGGGCGACCGCCTGATCATATGTCGAGGTGTTTTTCAAGTCAAAAGGGTCAACGTCCCTGGCAGGCATCAGGGACGAGCGGAATGCGAAACTTCGAAACCTGAGCGGACAGTGTCGGAACCTTGACCTAATCCTGAGAGGCGCACGCTAACATGAACCCGTCCGTTAAGCAGACGCGGCGCGTGTCCCCCGTGAGCCGATTTCTGTAGCAGTGTGGAATTCGTCCCCGACTGAAGGCCTGCCGTTTCCCCTGACGGCGGGCCTTCTCCATAGTTGCGGTGCACGGAGGTGTCCGGAAGATGCTGCCGGTCAAATCGCGCTCATGGTTTCCTTTCCGGCATCAGGCGGGTGTCCCGGCGGAGCCAAGTCAGGGCTTTCCTTCACGAGGTGAAATAGCTGACATGGCAGGGCAGCGGACATAGTCGCAAAAAGAAGAGTGCGATGGTGTAGTCCACCGGAGAGGAACCCAGCAACGCGATCCGTGAGACGCTTCCCTCGGACGGATAAACTTTGCAGGCTGCCCGGGTGAAGTTCACCCCTCTTACGAGAATGAGCAGCGGCAAGCTATTTTCCTGGCAGAGCTCATCGATGGCGGCGACTGCACGGTGAGCATCGTCTACGTCTATGGTTTGGCGCGGCCTCCAGGACAGCCGCACGATCCCGTCGGCGAGTTCAACGGCGCCTTTATCAGTGATCTCGAAACGGCCCATGGCGGGTCCTTGCCTCGTGACTCTTTCGGCCCCCCAAGCTGTAATGGTAATCCAAAGTAAAACGGAAGCTCGCCACGCCCCAGGTCCTGCCCTACCCGTCGTCGCGTACGAGAAGCGGGGGCTGACTCCTGAATACCTGAGACCACGAGCCAGCCCCCTGACGGAGCCTCGATGAAGGCTAAAAGGACCCTCCCCAGCGAGGTAGAACACCGCCACTGCACATAATCCGCTAACAATCCACACCAGACAAGATGACAAACGAGCCTTCGCGGCTCTTTTCAGTGGGCGCCTGATTAGACGCTGTCGGCAGGATTCTTACAAAGGACGGAAAGCTTTGAGGGGGCGTGCAGCAGTGGTTTGGGGGCAGACCGACGGAGGCTCCGATGGTGGCGGGCTCATCCACTACCAGCAAGGCCCCTTAGATCTTGCAGGATGAGGCGGAGTGAGCCCTCACCGTTCGGGCAATTCCTCATCCAGCAATCTTGTTCCTGGTCATCCAAAGTGGCGGCGTGGTGATTTCCCTTGCCGACCTCCAAGCTGATGAAACATGTTATTTAGGGAAAAGCCACCACCTCGGCGCGGAACCCGCTCTTGCCATGGCCGAGGCTGAGGGACCCTTGCTGGCGCCGTCCATTGAGGTGTTTGTCGAGCATGCTACGCATTTTATTCCAAGGCCCTAGTCCAGCTGCCGAGGAGGGACTATCATCGCAGCCAACCATACTCATGTTCTTTCCGTTAGGTCTCCCGGACGGTTCATTGGTCATTTCTCATGTGTAGTAAATGAAAATGAAATAAGGAGGCAAAACAGTGTTCAAAAAGAGCTGGCTTACCGGTTTGCTCGTGGCGCCGATCCTTCTGGGAGCAGGCGCCAGTTCCGCGCTTGCCGGAGAAGTGACCG
>NZ_JARFXU020000031.1:0-42097 GCF_029581595.2 Arthrobacter sp. NQ7
CCGGAAGCTAAGACCCACAGCGCCGATGGTACTGCACCCGGGAGGGTGTGGGAGAGTAGGTCACCGCCGGAACATCATTACATGGTCGAGGCCCCAACCACAGGTTGGGGCCTCCCACATTTAACACGCACCACCAACACCAACACCGGCGCCGCCCAGCCACTGACCGGACCCGCCAGCAAACCGGCGCCCCGAAAGGAAACCGGGACCGTAACGGCAAAGGGTTACTCCGTAAGCGGAAATATGCGCCTTGAATCGGTGATTAACCTCAAAAAGTCGCGGAAACACGCGGAATTTGCGGACCGGAACCGCCCAAGCTGGTAAGTTTTCGGACAGTGGCTTGTGCGCATGCCGCGTGCAGGCTCCAGAAACAGAACCGTCCAGGAGGACATCAATGGCTAAGAACCGTAGTGAACTTGTTGCAGAGGTAGCAGGCAAGGCCGGCACCAGCCAGGCTGCCGTCAACTCCGTCCTCGATGCACTGTTCGAGGTTTTCGAGACTTCTGTCGCCGCGGGCGAGAAGATCACCATCCCGGGCTGGCTCGCAGTCGAGCGCACCGACCGTGCAGCACGCACCGGCCGCAACCCGCAGACCGGCGAGACCATCCAGATCGCAGCAGGCCACAGCGTCAAGCTGACCGCCGGCTCCAAGCTGAAGGCTGCAGTCTCCAAGAAGTAGCGTTCGTCCCGGCCCGGCATGATGCGGCTGGGCGAGGAGCGGCAACCCCGTGGGTTGCCGCTCCTCGGCGTTTAAGGCGGATTCGCCGCCCGGGCAGGCGTAGCGGACAATGGAATGGTGTCTTCTGCCGCAAAACCACGTTCCACCCCGCCCCAGTCCGGTCCCGGCAAGGGAGCAGCGGTCCGGGACGCCGGAACCCGCGGGATCCCCGTTCCCTGGCAGCTCGCAGGCCTGGCAGCACTCTTCCTGGGCCTCGCAGCAGCACTGATCTTTTCCGGCGCCGCAGCAGCCCGCAGCGTGGCTGATCCGGGCGCCCTGGTCCGCTGGGGTCTGCCCGTCAGCAAAGCCATCCACAACGTGTCCTTGGCGACCGTCATCGGCGGCCTGGTCTTCGCCGTCGGCATTCTTCCCCAAAGCCTGAACGGACGGAGCCATTCGGCACGCGGCCGGGAAACAACGAAGGACAACGCCGGGCCCGAGCATCCCGCCTTCACCCGGGCACTCGCCGTGGCCGCCGTCGCCGGCGCGGTGTGGACCCTGTCCGCCATCGCCGTCCTGGTGCTCACGTACGCCGACGTGGCGGGGCAGGGGCTCTCCGGCGATCCCGCCTTCACCCAGGCCCTGGTCTACTTCATGACCGACATCGAAACAGGCCAGGCATGGCTCGCCGTCACCATCATCGCCGCAGTGGTCACCACGGCGCTGTTCGGCGTGAGGTCCCTAGGCGGCCTGGCCCTTACCCTCGTGCTTGCCCTGATCGGCCTGGTGCCCGCGGCCCTGATCGGACACTCCTCAAGCTCGTCGGACCACGAAGGCGCCATCAACTCGCTGGGCCTGCACCTGGTGGGCGTGAGCACCTGGGTGGGCGGCATCATCATCCTCGCCCTGCTCTCCGGGATCCTCACCGGCCCCAAAGCCGGGGCAACAACCGATATAACCGAACCCACCCTGCGCCGGTTCTCCGCCCTGGCCGGCTTCGCCTTCGTCCTGGTCTTTGCCTCGGGCGTCATCAACGCCAGCATCCGCGTCACCAGCTGGTCCGACCTCGTTGGGTCCGCCTATGGCCAGCTGATCCTGGCCAAGACCGCCGCGGCGGTGGTGCTGGGTGGCATCGGCTTCATGCACCGGCAGTGGGTCATCCCGCAGCTTGGGCGCAAGGGCTCCACCATGTCCTCGCGCCGGGTCCTCTGGCAGCTGGTACTGGCCGAGCTGCTGATCATGGGCGCCACCTCCGGCATCGCCGTGGCACTGGGCCGCTCAGCCCCGCCACAGCCCACGGAACTGGCACCCAACGCATCTCCCGCCTTCATCCTCAGCGGCTACGAGCTGCCCCCGGAACTCACCCCTGAGCGGTGGTTCACCGAGTGGCGACTGGACTGGATTTGGGTCGGGGTGGCCCTCTTCGGCCTCGTCACCTATTTCATGGGCGTGGCCAAGGCCCGCCGGCGCGGCGACTCGTGGCAGTGGTTCAGGTCGCTGAACTGGATCATCGGCCTGGTGGTGCTGACCTACATCACGTCAGGGCCGCCGTCGGTCTATGGACGCGTCCTGTTCTCCGCGCACATGGTGGACCATATGGCCTTGACCATGGTGGCGCCGATCTTCCTGGTGCTGGGCGCCCCGGTGACCCTCGCGCTGCGGGCGCTGCCGGCGCGTGGCGACGGTTCGCGCGGTGTTCGCGAATGGATCCTGGTCTTCGTGCATTCGAAGTTCTCCCAGTTGGTCACGCATCCGATCTTTGCCGCGGCCAACTTTGCGGGATCGATCGTGCTCTTCTACTACTCCGACCTGTTCGGCTTCGCAATGCGGGACCACGTGGGCCACGAGCTGATGAACCTGCACTTCCTGCTCACCGGCTACATCTTCGTGCTCAGCATGATCGGCACCGACCCGCTGCCGCGCCGCGCGCCGTACCCCATGCGGCTGCTGCTGCTCCTGGCCACCATGGGCTTCCACGCCTTCTTCGGGGTTTCCATCATGGGCGGGACCGGTCTCCTGGCCGCCGACTACTTTGGCAACCTTGGCCGGGCCTGGGGACCGTCCGCCCTCGCCGACCAGCAGGCCGGCGGCGCCGTGGCCTGGGGCATCGGCGAGGTGCCAACGCTGCTGGTGGCGATCGGCGTCGCCACTATGTGGTCCAGGTCGGACCAACGGGAAACCAAACGGGTGGACCGCGCCGCAGACAGGAATAACGACGCCGATCTGGCCGCTTACAACGATATGTTTGCCAAATTGGCCGAACGCGACGCCAAGCTGGCTGAACGCAACAAGCTGGAAGGACGCTGATGAGCGAAACCGTACGCACGCATGCCCGGGTCCGGGCCTCCGAACTCGTGGGCCGCAACTGGTTGAACACCGGTGGCAAGAGCCTCGACCTCGAAGCCCTGCGCGGCAAGATCGTCCTGCTCGACTTCTGGACCTTTTGCTGCATCAACTGCCTGCATGTCCTGGACGAACTGCGCCCGCTGGAAGAGCAGTACTCGGACGTGCTGGTCACCGTGGGCGTCCACTCGCCCAAGTTCGAGCACGAGGCCGATCCCGTGGCGCTGGCCGCCGCCGTGGAGCGCTACGAGATCCACCACCCGGTGCTGGACGATCCCGAGCTGGACACCTGGAAGGCCTACACCGCCCGCGCCTGGCCTACCCTGGTGGTCATCGACCCCGAGGGCTACATCGTGGCGCACCTTTCCGGCGAGGGCCACGCGGACGGACTGGCTGTCCTGATCCCCGAGCTCATCGCCGAACACGAGGCCAAGGGCACCCTGCACCGAGGCTCCGGACCCTACGTGGCACCCGAGGCAACCTCCGGCACCCTGCGTTTCCCCGGCAAGGCACTCTTCCTGCCGGCAGGGCGCGGTTCCACGGCTGCAACGGCCGACGGCGGCACACCCGCAGGTGCAGCGGCTTCCGTTGCTGCGGAGAAGGGTTCCTGGCTGGTCACCGACACCGGCCACCACCGCCTGGTGGAACTCGGCACCGACTTCGAAACAGTCCTGGCCACCTTCGGCTCGGGCACCAAGGGCTACGCTGACGGACCCGCCGCGGGGGACACCGCCAGCGCTCAGTTCAACGAACCGCAGGGCCTGGTCCTGCTGCCGGAGGATGTGGCAGCCAAGGCGGGCTACGACGTCGTGATTGCCGACTCGGTCAACCACCGCCTGCGTGGACTGTCCCTCACGGACGGCAAGGCCTCCACCCTGGCCGGCAACGGCATCCAGCGCCTGCTGGAAACCGGCCCGGCGCGTGTGGACGAGGACGGCGCCGGCTTCAGCGGCTCCCTGGGCACTGACCCGTTGGATGTGGCGCTGAGCTCGCCGTGGGATGTGGTGTGGTCGCGCAAACTTAATGCGGTGGTGGTGGCCATGGCCGGCACGCACCAGATTTTCAGCTTCGATCCCGTCACCGGCGCCGTCTCGATCATCGCCGGCAACGGCCTGGAAGGGCTCCTCGACGGTCCCGCCCACGAGTCCTGGTTCGCCCAGTCCTCCGGCCTGGCCGAGGATGCGGACGGCAACATCTGGGTGGCGGATTCCGAAACCTCGGCGCTCCGCAAGCTGGTCATTGCCGACGATGCGTCCATCACCGTGGAGTCCGCGGTGGGCAAGGGCCTGTTCGACTTCGGCTTCCGCGACGGTCCTGCCGCCGAGGCCCGGCTGCAGCATCCGCTCGGTGTAACCGTCCTGCCCGACGGCTCCGTGGCCATCGCGGACACCTACAACGGAGCCGTGCGCCGCTACGACCCCGCGACCGGTACGGTGTCCACGCTGGCCCGTGGCCTGGCTGAGCCCTCCGACGTGATCGTGGACCATACGCAGTCCGCCGGCTCGGAGCCCCTGCTGGTGGTGGTGGAAGCGAACAAGCACCAGCTGGTGTACGTGCCCATTCCCAAGGAAGCGCAGCAGGTGGATGAGGGTGCATCCCAGACCCACCGGCCCAAGAGTCCCGTTGCGCCCGGCACGCTGGACCTGACCGTCCGCTTTACCGCCCCCACCGGGCAGAAGCTCGATGAACGGTGGGGCGATCCCACGCAGCTGAAGATCTCCTCCACCCCGCCTGAGCTGCTGGTGTCCGGCGGCGGGACATCCGTGGGGCTGCTGCGCACGCTGGAGCTGTCCCCGGACGTTCCCGAGGGCGTGCTGCACATTACCGCCCGGGCCGCGGCCTGCGATGGCCCCGAAACGGAGGACGGCGAGATCCCTGACCACGCCGCGTGCCACCTGTACCAGCAGGACTGGGGCATCCCGGTGGTCCTCCAGGCCGACGGCGACACCGAACTGGTCCTGGACCTGCGCGGAATGGACTGACCGCGTTTACTCCCTGCTGAACTGGCCCGGTTTTCACGCTTTCCAAGCCTGAGGACCGGGCCAGTTCTGTTACGGCCCCCGCCAAAGCTGGGCCAGTTTTCGCTGCCTCTTGTCCACATAGTGCTTCTGATGCCTGCCCAGAGACGCGGGGGACAGACATCGTGGCGTGATGGACCCAACGGAAATCCTCACATCAGCGGGAGGAGTGCTGCTGCGGCGTGACGTGGCAGCCGCCGGGGCAACGGAGACGGACATCCGCCGCGCCATCCGCGCTGGGCACGTGGTGCGGCTGGAGCGTGGGCTGCTGGCCGTTTCGGGTGCTGACCCGGAACTGGTGGACGCAGGACTTGCCCGGAGCCTCCTGACCTGCGCATCTGCCGCACGGCATTACGGACTCTGGCAGCTCCAACCCGCTGCCCGGCCGCACTACTGGCAAAGCAACGGAAGACGTACCGCCAGCTGCGTCAGCCACCGCCTTCCCCTGACACAGCGGCCCTGCCACCGAACCCTTGCGGCACTTCCTGACGTCCTGCTTCACGCCTTGCTCTGCCTGCCTGAACTTGAGTCGTTGGTGATGGTGGAGTGCGCCTACAACAGAGGGGACATCGAGCTGTCCTTCCTGTTGCGCCACTTGAATGGCAACCGGTGCGGCAGGGCACGGATGGTTGTCTCCAAGGTGGAACACGGCGCAGACTCCCTCCTGGAGACCGTGGCCCGGGTTCTGTTCAGGGATGCCGGCATCGCCACCGAGACCCAGGTATGGATTAACGGGGTGGGCCGGGTGGACTTCCTGCTGGAGGGGTTCCTTATTGTCGAAATCGACGGGCTGGCCTTCCACCTTGAACCCCGGCAGTTCAAAAAGGACCGCCGCAGGGACAACATGGCTGTCCGTCAGGGACTGCCTGTACTCAGGTTCTTCTATGACGACGTGGTGTACGCCCCGGAAACTGTCCTCGCGCAGGTCCGGGAGGTCCTGGCACGGGGGTCACTCCGATGGCCGCTGCCAAACCAGCCCAGTTTTCGGCGCGAGTGGGTCTGAAACGGTGCAGAACAGGGCAGGCGCGGCTCCAAAACTGGGCCAGTGGTCCGGGGAAGCGGCGCGGCCTAGAAGCTCAGCATCGGGGTGACCTTGACCGTGCCGCCGGAGACGTCCAGCCGGGTGGTGAAGCTGAAGTCCACCTCTTCGTCCAGCGGGTACCAGGCCCCGGTGAACGCGTTCTGCTGGAGGGCTTCCACCTTGGCTTTGCCGTCCAGCGGTGCCACCACCCACCGGCCGTCGAACGGCTCCACCGAGACATTCGGGTACTTGGTCACGGTCCACCGGATGCTGCCGTCCTGCACCCTGTTGTTGCTGGCGTAGTAGAACGGGCAGTCCGGCTGGAGCTTCTGTTCCTTCACTGCCTGCGCCGCGCAGCCGTCCAGGAACTCCCGGACCTTGGCGGCGATATCGCTCTTCAGCTTGTCGGTGGCCTGGGTGAGCAGGTTGAGGGGTGCCACGGGGGCGTCCTTGGCCGTCACTGTCGCCCGCGTGGCCGGGGCCGAGAAGTACTGCCCGTCGAGGGACGCTTCGTACTCGCCGGGGTAGAACACGGCAAAGGAGTTGCGGCCGTTGGGCATGTTCACCGGAACTCCGTTGACCTCGGCCTCGCTGCCGTTGACCACGGTGATGTCAACGGTGGGCAGCCGGGACGGAACGAAGGCCCAGGTGTTGAAGAAGATCCATTCGGTGCCGGTCTTCTGCAGCAGGAATTCGGTGTGCAACCGGCTGCCGTCGATCGTGTACTCCAGCGGCACCATGACCTGGTTGTTCGGACGCTCTTCCGGGTCCCCGATGGTCACGTTGGCCAGGCGGGACGCGGCCGTCTGCAGGCCGGGGCCATCCAGCATGGCGGCGTTGCTGGGCGGGACCGCGGCGCGCAGGATGCCCAGCGCGCGGCCGCCGTCGCCGCTCTTCAGCGCGTCCAGGTACTCCCTGACGGGCTGCTGAGGACTGGCCACGGTGTTATTGACGACATTGATGGCCACGATGGCTCCGGCGACGGCAAGCATGAGGCCCAGCAGCCATCCGGCCGCAATCCTCACCAACGCTTGACTCATCTGCACGTTCCTTACAGTAACGGCAGTGCGGACGCACACTAAAGTTGGCGTCCCCCCTAATCTGCCCCGCCGCTCCTGCGTGAAGCACGACGGCGGCAGCCGGGGACCACAGCAAGAGGAGCCTGGGCGGAGGGCCGGGACAGCCGGGGCGGCGGCCTCAACTGCCGAACCCGGGTGGAATGATCAGCGGCGACGCCGCCGCGACGACGTCCCGAAGACACCCCGGAGCAGCTCGCGCCCAAGCTGGGTGCCCATGGAGCGGGCCATGCTCTTGAGCCCGCCGCCCAAGGCGCCGCCCAGTACTCCACCGAGGTCGCCCGTCATGCCGCCAGCCTGGGGCTGGGGCTCGGCCTGGCGGGACCGTGGCGCACGCGGAGCCTTGGGCCGCGACTTGGGGGCCCGCGGCCCGCCGGACGGGGGTTCGTCGTACCCAGCTTCGGGATATGCCGGTTCGGGGTACTGCGGTTCCGGATCCAGCGGCGCCGGGACAGAGGCTTGCGGGGGCCTGCTGCTGGGCCGGCCCAGGATCTCCTCCTCGATCCGCCGGGCCTCCGCGTCAACGTCGTAGCCGGCAGGAGCGGCGGGCGCGGGCGAAGGCCCGGGGGCCGCCGGACCGGTGGGGGCCGCGGCCTTGCCGGAGAGCTTCTCGTACGCGGAGGG
Organism: Arthrobacter sp. NQ7; assembly: GCF_029581595.2. Taxonomy (NCBI): domain Bacteria; kingdom Bacillati; phylum Actinomycetota; class Actinomycetes; order Micrococcales; family Micrococcaceae; genus Arthrobacter; species Arthrobacter sp. NQ7. Next base: position 7,741 of record NZ_JARFXU020000031.1, read on the forward strand.
GTTGTCCACGGCGGTTCCGTACTTGCCGAGCAGGGCGGAGCCGGCCACCGTGCTGCGGACCAGGGCTTCGTCGCTGGGGCCCATGAGGGACTCGGGCGCACGCAGCCGGGTCAGGGCCACCGGCGTGGGCGCACCCTTTTCGTTCATGACAGTGATGACGGCCTCACCGATGCCGGCAGAGGTGAGCGTCTCTTCGAGGTCGTAATCGCTGACCGGGAACGTGGACACCGTGGCCTTCAGCGCCTTGGCGTCCTCGGGGGTGAAGGCGCGCAGGGCGTGCTGCACGCGGTTGGCCAGCTGGCCCAGGACATCGGCGGGAACGTCCTTGGGGGTTTGCGTGACGAAGAAGATGCCCACGCCCTTGGACCGGATGAGGCGCACGGTGGTGGTGATGGCCTCCAGGAAGGCCTTGGACGCGCCGTTGAACAGCAGGTGGGCTTCGTCCAGGAAGAACACCAGCTTGGGCTTGTCCAGGTCGCCGGCTTCCGGGAGGTCCTCGAACAGGTCCGCCAGCAGCCACATCAGGAAGGTGGAGAACAGCATCGGCTTGGTCTGCAGGGTGGGCAGCTCAAGGCAGGTGACCACGCCGCGGCCGTCGGGGGCGGTGCGCAGCAGCTCGGCGGTGTCGAACTCCGGCTCGCCAAAGAACTTCTCCAGCCCCTGTGCCTCCAGGGTCACTATCTCCCGCAGGATCACACCGGCGGTGGCCTTGGACAGGCCGCCGAGTTCCTCGAGCTGGTCCTTGCCTTCGTCCGAGGTGAGGAACTGGATGACGGCGCGGAGGTCCTTGAGGTCGATCAGCTCCAGGCCGTTTTTGTCCGCGAAGTAGAACACCAGCTGCAGGCTCGATTCCTGCGTGTCGTTGAGCTCCATGATGCGCGAGAGCAGGATGGGCCCGAATGACGTCACCGTGGCGCGCACCGGCACACCGTTGCCGTCGCCGCCCAGCGCGAGGAATTCCACGGGGAACGTCTTCCCCTGCCACGCCTGGCCAATGCTGTCCGTGCGCGCCTTGAGTTTGTCGCTGCCGACGGCGGCAGTCGCCAGGCCGGAGAGGTCGCCTTTGATGTCGGCCAGGAAGACGGGGACGCCGGCGGTGGACAGCTGCTCGGCCATCATGTGCAGCGTGACGGTCTTGCCGGTGCCGGTGGCGCCGGCCACCAGGCCGTGCCGGTTCATCATGGCCAGCGGCAGCCGCACGGGGGCGTCCTTGTGGAGCTCACCGTCGATGATGGCGGCCCCCAGCTCGATGGTGGGGCCTTCCAGCGTGTAGCCCTTCTGGATGGTGGCAAGCTTCTCTGCTGTGGTTTTTGAGGCCATGGCGCCAGCATAGCGGTGGGTTTGCCCGGATGGGGCGATGCCCGGCCGGAACGGGAGTCAGTCCCGCAGCGGCCTAAGGAAGGTCCTTGGTGAAGGCCAGCGGTCCGATGGTCTCCGGATCGGCGTCGAGATCGAACCGGGCCTGGTAGCCGCTGTTCAGGTAGAGGTGCCTGGCCTCAGGCTGCCGCGGCCCGGTGGTGAGGTACAGCCGGGTGTACCCGCGGGCGGCGGCCAGGGCTTCCAGTTCGGCCAGGACCAGCCGGCCTAGTCCCCGACGGCGGTGGGCGGAGTGCGTCCAGATCCGCTTCAGTTCGGCGGTGGTGTCGTCATAGCGGCGGAACGCGCCGCCCGCGATCGACGCACCATCCTCCTGGATGATCAGCAGGGCGCCGTGCGGTTCCTCGAACTCCGCCGCGGGATAGCGGTTCAGTTCCTCCGCGGCAGCGGAGCGTCCGAACAGGTCCCCGTAGCGGGTGTCATATTCGACGGCGAGTTCGTCCAGGAGCGGCCGGACACGCGGATCGTGCATGGGCAGGGCTAGGACCGTGAGGCGGGCGGGATCGAGGGGGCTGGGCTTGACGTGGTGGGGCTTGAGGCCGGGTGCTGCGGTCACTGGTCATTCCATGTCATTGGTCAGTTCTTTCCGGCGGCGGCTGGTTCTGGTGTAATTCTTGCCCCTGCAGACGGGGCAGGGGGAGCCTGGCCGTGCAAATCCCTGGCAACGCCAAGGAGGGTCCGGGCCAGGGCGTCGTTTTCCCGGAACGGTGCGGCGTTGGTGTTGGGCCTGGCGAACGCTCCGGCACCCCAGCCGGACGTTCCGGGACCGACGCCGAAGAGGGTGGGCCGGGGATTCCCGTCCGCCCCCACCAGCTGGTGCCGGGCCGAGACCAGCAGCTTCCCGGTGGAGTGGATGCCGTCGGCGGTCAGGAGCTGCTGCTCACTGCCCAGCCCGCTGCTGTAAAGCGAGGCGAGCACGGGATTGAGGCTGCGGGCCACCGAGGTGGAGGGCAGCCGCGCCTCGATCAGCGCGGTGGCGGAAACCGAAACACCGGACTGCGGAGACGTGGCCAGGAAAGTCCCGGTGGCTTCGTCCGTGGACACCTGCAGGCCCGGGCCCAGGAACTGCAGCAGTCCCGCCCGGTGCAGTGCGAGCATCTGGCGGAGCCGGTGAGGCGGCGGACCGGAGTCCACGAAACTGAAGAAGCCGTGCCACCAGCCGTGGATGACCTGCTGCGACCGGGCGTTCAGCCGCTCCGGCGGGACCACCCGCCCCACTTCCATGTAGATGTGCAGCAGGGCCAGGAACAGGGCCAGGGTTTCCGGGTGGTCCGGGCTGTCCCGCAACCGCAGGTCATCCCCGATGTAGGCAGTAACAGCCTCCTGCACGTCTCCGTGGCCGGCAAAGTGGACACCATCGAAGGGCCGGTCCAGCCGTTCGAGGTCAAGGTGCAGGGCGGGGTCCGGGACGGCGGCGGCAACCAGGCCGGCGCGGCCGGGGCTGTACCAGTCCAGCCCCGCGTAGCGGGCCGCGAACTCGTCCCAGTCCATGGCGGCCCGTTCGGGGCTGCCGGTAAGGATTTCGCGGTAGTAGTAGTGCCCGGCTTCCTTGGCAATAAGCGGCCACAGGTGCTGGTGGAAGTCCAGCTCGCCGTGCTGCTCCAGCAGGGCCTGCACCGCCGCATCGGTGAAGAACTGCAGCGGCCCCGGCGCCTGCCCGCGCAGGGACGCTGAAATCTTCGAGTGGTATGGAATGCCCCGCCGCGACCCGGCCCACAGCCGTGGTTCCCGTCCGGACGGAAGGTAGCGCAGCCCGCCGTCGGGCGTTTCCTGGAACCTGCCGCCGCGGCCCTCCATGAGGAGGACCAGCAGGTCAACGAACGCCAGGCCCATCCCGGCGACGATCACGTCCTGGCCGGGGGCGATGGCGGAGTAGTCGACGTCGGTGGTGTAGCTGGGTGCCGCGTGGTAGCCGCCGTGGCGGGCAGCAAAGCCCGAAAAGCGGGCGGAGGCGGCGTCCGGGTGGGAATCCGTGTGCCCCAGCGCAGCCACCACGATGTCCGCGTGCAGGGTGCGGCCGTTGGCCAGCCCAACCGCGTGGCCGCCGTCCGCCAGTTCCGTAATGCCCACTGCCGTGGTGCGGTGGACCGTCACGCTGCGGCCAAGCGACCTCGCAGCGCGGCGGAAGAACCATTCGAGGTACTGGCTCTGCAGCCGGCGGGTGGGAAAGGTGGCGCCGGTCAGGGACCGCAGCTGGTCCCACAGCTGCCGGGGAAAGTCCGGAACGTCGATGATGGACCCGTCCAGGACGCCCGCGGCCCATTCGGCGAGCCCGGGACCGGCCGCGGCAGGACCTTCGCAGTCCACGGAACCATCGGTGAACATGGTGATGTCCGCCGCCATGGAGTTCAGCAGGAGGCCGGGATCCTGGTCGTACCGCCAGATGCGGCCCGACCCCGGGACGTGCGGTTCCACCACGTGGATCTGCAGCGGCCCGGCAAACACCTCCGGCCGGTTGGCCACGATCCGTTCCAGCACGCCCGCCGTGCGCGGTCCGCCGCCTATGAAGACGATGGCCGGGATGGTGGCTGGCATGGGAACTCCTGACGGGCGTTTGGTCTGCAGGGACGGCGCGGAAGCGGCCGCCGGAGTGCCCATGCTAGGCAGCGGCCGCGACGCCGGTCGAGCGCCTGGTCACGGCCGTTAACGCCGCGTCACGCCAGGTTAAAGGACGCAAAAAACCGACTCATGACGCCGTGCGAAGCCCCGTGAAGTATTGCAACCCGGCGCCTTGCTGGCCCGTTCCGGCCGGTCCTAGATTTGCAGCCAGCAACCGGCCGAAAGGGCACGGACCTGGGGCAACGGCCTGCAGGACCAGGGCCACGGCCCGACAACGACGAGCAAGAGAAGTGAGGTGGCGCATGAGTTCAGCAACCAGGGTGGCGCAGTCACGGCAGCCGCAACCGGTACAAGTTCAGGCGCAGCCGGAAGAGCCCGCCGTACCGCCGGCCGGACCCGGCGCTTCGGCGCGGATCCCCGCCGACTATTCCTCCTACCGGGTGGTGGCGGCCAAGCATCCGTGGCGCTGGGTGGGCACCGCCGTCGTCGCACTCGGCGTCCTTGCCGTGGCCTGGTCGCTGGCCACCAACCCCCGCTGGGAGTGGGGCGTGGTGGCCCAGTGGTTCACCGCCCAGTCCGTGGTCAAGGGGTTGGTGGAAACCCTGAAGCTGACCGCGATTTCCGGCATCCTCGGGTTCGTGCTCGGCTTCATCCTGGCCCTGATGCGGCTCTCCGCGTCGCCGCTGCTGGTCTCGGTGTCCTGGACGTTCTCCTGGGTCTTCCGGTCCACGCCGCTGCTGGTGCAGATGCTCCTTTGGTACAACCTGGGCTACCTGTACGAGAAGATCAGCCTGGGAATCCCGTTCACCGATGTCCGGTTCTTCGAGGTGCAGACCACAACACTGATCAGCCAGTTCGCGGCAGCAGTGCTGGGCCTCACCCTGAACCAGGCCGCCTATTCGGCCGAGATCATCCGGGGTGGCATCCTTTCCGTTGACCAGGGGCAGCTGGAGGCAGCGGCGGCGCTGGGCATCCCGGCGTGGCGCCGCTCCACCCGGATTGTGCTGCCGCAGGCGATGCGCGCCATCCTGCCCACCGCGTTCAACGAGATCATCGGCCTGGTCAAGGGCACCTCGATCGTCTACGTGCTGGCCTACTCGGAGCTGTTCTACACCGTGCAGGTCATCTACAACCGCACCCAGCAGGTCCTGCCGCTGCTGCTGGTGGCAACGCTCTGGTACATCGTGGTCACCTCGGTGCTGAGCGTCTTCCAGTACTACATCGAGCGGCACTACTCCAAGGGCGCGGTGCGGAACCTGCCGTTGACGCCCCTGCAGAAGGCCCGCAAATTCTTCGCCACCCATGCGGCAGTCCCCACCCGGAGGAACATCTAATGACTGCAACACTTACCGCCGCCACCCGCGGCCTGGTGGAAATCACCGGCGTCCGTAAATCCTTCGGCGCAACGGAAGTCCTCAAAGGCGTCAGCCTCACGGTGGAACCCGGGGGAGTGGCCGTGATCGTGGGCCCCTCCGGATCCGGCAAGTCCACCCTGCTGCGCACCATCAACCACCTGGAAAAGGTGGATGGCGGCCACATCGCCATCGACGGCAAGCTGGTGGGCTACGAGGTCCGCGGCGACCGCCTGCACGAGCTGCGCGAAAAGGAGATCCTGAAGCAGCGCACCGAAATCGGCATGGTGTTCCAGAACTTCAACCTGTTCCCGCACCTCACGGCGCTGGAGAACGTGGCCGAAGCCCCGGTGGTAGCGCACCAGCCCGGCAAGGCGCGCCGCTCCAAGGAGGAGGCCCGCCGCCGCGGCCTGGAACTCCTGGACCGGGTGGGGCTCAAGGACCGTGCCGGCGCCTACCCCCGCCAGCTCTCCGGCGGCCAGCAGCAGCGCGTGGCGATCGCCCGCGCCCTGGCCCTGGACCCCAAGATCCTGCTGTTCGACGAGCCGACGTCCGCGCTGGACCCGGAGCTGGTCAACGAAGTGCTGGACGTGATACGTGAACTCGCCACGTCCGGCACCACGCTGATCATCGTGACCCACGAGATGGGCTTCGCCCGCGACGTGGCGGACACCGTGGTGTTCATGGACCAGGGCCAGATCGTGGAACAGGGCACCCCGCAGCAGATCTTCAGCAACCCGCAGGAACCCCGCACCCGGAGCTTCTTCTCCAAGGTGCTCGAACCGGCCTTCAACATCTAAAGGACCACCCATGGCTTTCCCAACCCGCGGCCCCGGCCGCAGCCCCGCACTCCCGGTGCTTCCCGCCGTCGTCCTTCTTGGCACGGCACTCTTCGGCTCCGCCGCGCTCGCCGGCTGCGCCGATCCCGGCGCGTCCGCCGCAGGCAACCCCAGCGGGGCAGCGCAGACGACGGCGGCCCGCAACGGCGTGGTGTACAACACCTCCCCGGACCAGCAGCGGATCCGGGCGGAAAAGGACGCGGCGCTCGCCGCCAAGGTCCCCGCCCTGATCAGCAAGGACGGCAAGCTGACCGTCGCCACCACTGCCGGCTCCATTCCGTTGTCCTTCCATGCCACGGACGACAAGACGCCCATCGGCTCGGAGTTGGACATCGCCCAGCTGGTGGCGGACAAGCTGGGCCTGGAGCTGGATGTCCAGGTCACGTCCTGGGAGAACTGGCCGCTGAAGACCCAGTCCGGCGACTTCGAGGCCGTGTTCTCCAACGTGGGCGTGAACAAGGACCGGGTGAAGCTGTTCGACTTCGCCAGCTACCGGGCCGCGTACATGGGGTTCGAGGCCAAGAAGTCGTCCAGTTATGAGATCAAGGGTGCGGACGACATCTCCGGCCTGAAGGTGTCCGTGGGGTCCGGCACCAACCAGGAAAAGATCCTGCTGGCCTGGAACAAGGAACTGGAGGCCAAGGGCAAGGCGCCGGCCACGCTGCAGTATTACTCATCCGACGCCGACACCATCCTGGCGCTGTCCTCCGGCCGGACGGACCTGAATATCGCTCCGTACCCGTCCACCGTGTACCGGGAAAACACCCGTGACGACCTGAAAGTGGTGGGCAAGGTCAACGCCGGCTGGCCGTCCGAGACCCTGGTGGCCGCCACCACGCTGCGCGGCAACGGGCTGGCACCGGTGATCTCCGAGGCGCTGAACGAGGTCATCCAGGACGGCTCCTACGGGAAGGTCCTGGATCGCTGGGGCCTGTCCGAGGAAGCCCTGCCGGAATCCAAAACCATCACAGCGGAAAACTTCGCGGCCACCCAGGCCACCCCCTCGGCCACGCCGTCCGGAAAGGCATCATGAACGCCGTACACACCGAAACCGCCCTCGAATCCTTCGACGCCGACTGGCAGGAATGGCATGCCGCCCACGAACGGCAGCGCGCCCACCCGCACGGTTTCCTGGCGGTGACGCACCTGCACTGGCTGGGCAGCGACCCCGCCCAGCTGGATGGCGCGCCGGGCACCTGGAGCGTGGAGGCCGACGTCGTCCGCGTCGTTTTGGCGGCGGGTGAAAGCCTGCAGCGGGACGGCAGGGAGTTGAACACCGCCGCCGGGGCCACGCTCGAATTTGGCCCCATCGAGGAGCGCGGGGGCATCAACCTGGTCTCCGGCGAGACCGTCATTGAACTGGCCAAGCGGGGCGGCGAGTACATCGTGCGGCCGCGGCACCCGGCGAATACGCTGCTCCGGAACTACCAGGGAACACCCGCCTACACGCCGGACGCGGCTTACGCAGTCCGCGGAACCTTCGTGCCGTTCGAGGCGCCGCGGCCCACAGCGGTGGGTGCCGCCGTCGAAGGCATCCAGCATGTGTATGAGGCACCGGGCGAGATCCGCTTCACACTGGCCGGCCAGGACCTGGCGCTGACCGCGTTCAACGGCCATGCCCCGGGCTCGCTGTCCGTGCTGTTCACGGACCGGACCTCCGGCAGGACCACCTACGCGGCCAACCGGTCGCTCTCCGTTGTCCCGGCAGCGGACGGATCCGTGCTGCTGGACTTCAACCGTGCCGTGAACCTGCCGTGCGCCTACACCGACCTGGCAACCTGCCCGCTGCCCCCGGCGGAAAACCGGCTGCGCGTGGCCATCGAAGCCGGCGAGAAGATTCCCTACGAACGTCAGGATGAGCAGTGAGTACTTTTGCAGGGCCGGGCTTCCTGGCCATCGAGCTTGACGGCGCCGGCTCGGACGGTATTTCCCGGGCCGTGCTGGCCGCCGAGTCCGCGGGCTTCCACGCCGCCACGTTCACCGATGCACCTGCTCCGGGCCGGGCCAACGCGCTCCAGCGGGCGGCCTTCGCGGGGCCGGTGACGCGCAGCATTGCGCTGGTCCCGGAGGTGGACACGGTTTACACGGAGCCGTTCCACATCTCCACCCAGCTGGCCAGCCTGGACTACGTGTCCGGCGGCCGGGCGGGATGGATCGTGACGGCGGCGGAATCGCCGGAGGCCGCTGCTGCGGTCGGGCGTTCCTCTGTTACCGGTGAGGCGCTGGGGCAGGAGGCTGCCGCATCCATCGAGGTTTCCCGGCGGCTGTGGGACTCGTGGGAGGACGAGGCCGTGATCCGCGATGTTGCCACCGGCCGGTACATCGACGTGGACAAGCTGCACTACGTCGATTTTGAAACGCCTGCCGGTTTTGCGGGCGCGGGCTGCTCAGTGAAGGGGCCGTCCATCATTCCGCGGCCGCTGCAGGGCCAGCTGCCCGTGCTGGCTCCTGCGTCCCTGCTGGGAGAGGTTCCGGTGGAGGCCGTGGAGGCCGTGTTGGTGTCCGCAACCACCGCGGAACTGTTGGCGGCCGAAGTCCGTGATGTGCGTGCCCGGGTGGGAGCAGGCGTTGCGGTGGTCGCCGAGCTCAATGTCGTGCTGGACGCGCGGGGGCAGGCTGCGGCGGCGCGCCATGCGTCGTTCGACGGCGGCCGGGCGGCGTACGCAGGCGCCGCAGCCGGTCTCACCGACTTCCTTGCGGACCTCCTGAAGGAGGCTGACGGCGTGCGGCTGCACCTGGCGTCGCTCTTTGTGGAGCTCGAGGAGCTGGGCAGGCTTGTGCTGCCGGAACTGCGGCGCCGCGGGGCACTCCGCCCGGTGGTGCAGGACGGCACCTTCCGCGACCTGCTGGGCCTGGACCGCCCGGCCAGCCGCTACACAACCGCCGCCGCCGCACCCGCCGGTGCCGGAAAGTAAGGGGAAAACCATGACACAGCACACCCGTGCTAAATCCGACGTCGTCGAGCCGGGCGTCTTCGTACCCAGCGGGCAGATCCAGTTCGGTGTCTTCTTCCAGGGCGTCAACTCCGGCACCATCTGGAAGGCGGCCGAATCCGGCTCGCAGACGGACTTCGAATCGTTCCGCCGGATTGCCCAGACCGCCGAGCGGGGGCTCTTCGCCGCATTCTTCCTGGGCGAGGGGCTGCGCCTGCGGGAGCACCTGGGCCGCCCGCACGCGCTGGATGTGGTGGGCCGGCCGGATGCGCAGACCATGCTCGCCGCCCTGGCCTCGGTCACCAGGAACATCGGCCTGGTGGCCACCCAGAACACCACGTACAACGACCCCGCGGACCTGGCGCACCGGCTCGCCTCGCTGGACCTGATCTCGGGCGGCCGGGCCGCGTGGAACATCGTGACCACGGACAACGCCTGGACCGGGGCGAACTTCCGCCGCGGCGGCTACCTGGACCACGCGGACCGCTACAGGCATGCGGAGGCCTTCGTGGAAACCGCCAAGCGGATCTGGGATTCCTGGGAGACGCCGGACGGTCCGGCCCGCCGGGTACTTCATCAGGGCCAGCACTACACGGTGGACGTGACGCCGCGGCTGCCGCGCAGCGCGCAATACCGGCCGGTGCTGTTCCAGGCCGGGGATTCGCCGGAGGGCCGCAACTTCGCCGCCCGGCAGGCGGACGTGATCTTCTCGGCCCACCCCAAATTCGACGACGCCGTGGAGTTCCGGAAGGACCTGGTGGAGCGGTCCGTGGCCGTCGGCCGCGGGGCCAACGCCGTGCAGATCATCCCGGCCAGCGAGTTCATCCTGGCTCCCACCGCCGCGGAGGCTGCCGAGAAGAAGGAGTGGGTGCGGAGCCTGCAGATCGGCCCGCAGCAGGCCGTCGCCTACCTGGAGCAGTTCTGGGGCCGCGAGCTCTCAGCCTACGACCCGGACGGCCCGCTGCCGGAGATCGATCCGGTGGTGGAGGAAACGTCCGAGACCCGCGGCAGCGGTTTCCACGGCGCCAAGGCCCGGCAGCTGGCGGACCAGTGGCGGGCGGAGGCCAAGGACAAGGGGCTGTCCATCCGGCAGTTCGTCACGTCGAAGACCGCGCGGATCGATGCCACCTTCACCGGCTCCTACACCGCCGTCGCTGACCAGCTGGCCGAGTACGCGCGGGTGGGCGCAGTGGACGGGTTCAACATTTCGCCGTGGCTGATCCCGACAGGCCTGGACGACATCGTGAACCACCTGGTGCCTGAGCTGCAGGAACGCGGCGTGTACCCCACGGAGTACCGGGGCAGCACGCTCCGCGAGCACCTGGGGCTGGAGGCGCCGGTGCGCTCCGCCGACCACGCTGCTGAGGCGGTTCGGGCCTGATGCGCTGGGCTGGTTTTGCCGGGAGGGCTGGTTTTGATGGAACGGCCGATTCCGCTGGAAGGCGCGACGACGGCGGCGGGGCGGGTGCCGCCGTCGACCCTTCCGGCGCGGCTGCGTCTGTTGTGGTTGCCTCATCCGGCACCGTCGGCCTGCAGCTGACGGTGTGGGAGCAGTGGCTTTAGGGCCTGCTGCCGCGCTGATGCCGGTCGGGCCGTGGGCCCCTAGTCGGTTTCCGGGCTTTGGCAGTAGAAGCAGGTGCCGGCGTCGCAGTCTTCTGCTGTTTCCTGTTCCGTTTGGCGCTCGCTCATTGCGGGTCCTTTCGGTGGGTTTGTGACGTAGTGGCCCTTGCAGGGGTTTGCCCGGGACCCCTGCTGGGATCCCGGGCAAACGCGGTGGTGGCCTGCCGGCTGGCTAGTGTGCCAGGGCGGGTTCGGCCAGCTGCACCTTTTCCGCCTCGGTGGGTACGAAGCCCGCCTGGAGCTCGGAGCGGAGCTTGCCCATGTCCAGCTCACCCTGCCACTTGGCGATGGCCACGCAGGAGACGATGTTGCAGACCGTGCTGGTGAGGGCGCGGGCCTCGCTCATGAAGCGGTCGATGCCAACGATCAGGGCCACACCGGCCACCGGCAGGGTGGGCATGACGGTCAGGGTCGCCACCAGGGCCACGAAACCACTTCCGGTGACACCGGCTGCGCCCTTGGAGGTCAGCAGCATCATGCCGAGCATCAGCAGGATCTGGCCCCAGCTGAGGTGGATGTCGCAGGCCTGGGCAATGAACATGGAGGCCAGGGTGAGGTAGATGGCGGTGCCGGTCAGGTTGAAGGAGTAGCCGGTGGGGACCACGAGTCCCACAACGCTGCGGTCGCAGCCGATCCGCTCGAGCTTGGACAGCAGGCGCGGCAGGACGGGTTCGCTGGAGGATGTGGCCAGGACGATCAGGAATTCGTCCTTGAAGTAGCGCAGGATCTGCCACAGGCTGAAGCCGGTCACTTTTGCCAGGATGCCCAGGCCAACCACCACGAAGACGATGCACGCTGCGTAGAAGGCAAGGATCAGCATGCCGAGGTTTCCGATGGAGTGGGCGCCGTACTTGCCCACGGTGAAGGCCATGGCCCCGAAGGCTCCCAGGGGAGCCACCTTCATGATGTAGCCGAACATGATGAAGAGCAGCTTGTTGAAGCTGTTGACCACATTCAGCGCCAGCTGGCCCGGTGCGCCCAGCTTGCTGAACGCGAAGCCGGACAGCAGGGCAATGACCAGGACGGGCAGGACTTCACCGTCGGCGAAGGCGCCAACGAACGTGGTGGGGATGATGCTCAGGATGAAGTCCACGGGGTTGCTGTTGGGCAGCTGCGTGGTGTACTTCTGGGCCACCGAGGAGTCCAGGTGGGTGGGGTCGATGTGCATGCCCGCACCGGGCTGGAACAGCATCACCGCGGCCAGGCCCAGCGCCAGGGCGAGTGCCGTCAGGGCGTAGAAGAGGCCCAGCGAGCGGATGAGGGTGGGACCCACCTTCCTGGTGTCCCGCAGGGAGGTGATGCCTCCCACGATGGTGCAGAACACGATGGGGGCGATCATGAACTTCACGAGTTTCACGAAGCCGTCGCCGATGGGCTTGAGGGACGAGCCGAGGTCCGGCCACAGCGCGCCCACGACGACGCCGAGGGCGACTCCGATGAGGACCTGGACATAGAGGTGTCCGAGGATGGATTTGATCTTCATTGAACAACTTCCTGCTTGGTGCGTGCCCTTGGTGACCGGGCAAAGATAGGGATTTACGCGGACAGCTCCGTGGCCGTGGCCACGTCGATGTCTGCGGTGGCGATGTGGCGTGCTGCCCGGTGGAGGGCCACTTCGCTGACGGCGCCGGTGTCATCGGTGATGATTTCGGCGGTGACGACGCCGGCGGGTGTCCCGACCCGCAGCAGGCGGGGAGTGCCGGTGCCGGTGGAGGGTGACTGGCCTGCTGCGGTGGCTGCGACGGATGACTGCAGCGAGGATGCCAGGGCAACTGCCACGGCTGAGGTCAGGCCGATGGCAGGGTGGGGTGCGAGCATGGACAGCATCCGCACCCGCACGTCGTGGCTGCCGGCGGTGATGGTTGTTCCGTCCGCGGCGGTGTAGTCGCCGGCAGGCGCCACAACCCCGACTTTCGGGACGGCATTCTGCGGCGGATCCTCAGGCTTCCGCAGCCCCATGATGAGGCCTGCCGATGCCCGTGCTGCGATGAGGGTGGGCAGCTGGGCGGCGAGGTTGTCAGTCATCGAGGAAAGGTCGACGCCGGCCTGGTCGGCTGCGAGGAGCACGGCCGGGGCGCCGGCGTCCACCATCGTTGCGTCCAGCGTCCTGCCGTTGACCTGGAGCTGGTCCACCGTGTTGCCGGTGGGCAGGAGTGCGCCGGTGTTCTGGCCCCAGGGGCCGTGGAAGGACAGGCTGACCGGAACACCGGCGGCGCTGCTGCCGGGAACCCGGGCCAGGCCCGACCTGGGAATCTGGCCGCCGGGAGTGGGGACCGCTCCACTGAGTACCGCGCCGGACGTGGCGTGGCGCATGCGGACCTTGGTCATGCCGTCCCGGGCGGGAACAATGCCCGTCTGGACTGCGAACAGGGCAATGGCGGTGGCGCAGTTGCCGCAGTTGGAACCCAGCTCCACGGTGGGGTCGCCGATCCCCACCTGGGCGAAAAGGTAGTCGAGGTCTGCCCCGGCTCCAGGGGTTGCCCAGATGACTGCAGCCTTGGACGTGGTGGACGTTCCGCCCCCGACGCCGTCCAGCTGCCGCGCGTCCGCTGCGCCGAAAGCGGCTGACAGCAGTGCGGGGATGTCCTCGCGGGTGGGGGCGTGGAGGGCCACGTCCCTGGCATCGAAGAGCCAGCACTTGCTGGTGCCGCCCCGGTACCAATGTCCTTTGAGTCCCACTGTATTTCTCCCTTGTAACGTGCAGGTGCCCTACTTCACAGCGCCTTCGTATTTCTACGATCAGGGATCCTTGCGTTCAGCACAATCGAAAATAAATGGACAACTATCTACTTTTGCTAAACTCAAACCATGGCAATCTTCGACCTCCACCGGCTGCATGTGCTCCGCGAGGTGGGCCGTACGGGGTCACTGACCTCCGCAGCCGCATCCCTCTCCTTCACCACATCAGCGGTCTCACAGCAGATCGCCAAGCTTGAGCAGGAGATGGGCGTGGTCCTCATCGAGCGCCATCCCAGGGGCGTGGTCCTCACCGACGCGGGTCACGCCCTCCTGCAGTATGCGGAGGACATCGACCGGACTGTCGAAGCTGCCCGCGCGGAGATGGGCGAGTTTGCCGGCCTTCGCCGCGGCCAGCTGCGCCTGGGGACCTTCCCTACCGTTGGAGCATCGTTGATGCCGGATGTGGTCCTCGCGTTCCGGGCGCGCCACCCGGAGGTGGCTGTGACGGTGGTCAGTGCCCGCCGGGACGGCCTGCTGGAGCGGCTGCGGCGGCGGGAAACCGAGCTGACGCTTCTCTGGGACTATCCCTGGCAGCAAATCGAGGACCCCGACCTGGCCCTGGTCCGGCTGGCCAACGATCCGACGGTGCTGCTGGTGCCGCGGGAGCACCCGATTGCGAAGCAGGGTACGGTCCGTATCGGCTCCCTGCGGGACCAGGAGTGGGTGGTGCGCGACGAGCACCCCGTGGCCGATGTTCTGCGCCGGGTATGCAGCGATGCGGGGTTTGAGCCGCGGATCGCCTTCGCGGCCAACGACTACCAGGAGACGCAGGGCATGGTGGCAGCGGGTATCGGCATTGCCCTGGCGCCGAAGTTAGCACTGACCGCCCTGCGGCCCGACGTCGTGGCGGTTCCCCTGTCCGGGTCCCCGAAGCGCCGCATCCTCCTTGCCCATTTGGCCAACCGGCGTCTCAGTCCGGCAGCGCAACAGGCCACGAAGGTGTTTCAGTCCGTTGCCAAAAGGCAGGCTTCCTGACCCGGGAACGGTGGGCGTTCCAGGGAGGATCCACTCCATGTCCCGCTGGTACGGTGCCCCCGCTGTCTTTCTGCGTACAACTGTATACAATGGTATGCGAACACGGACAGGAACGAGGAAGCAGTGGCCACCCCCATCCACCAACGTCTCCGGGAAGACGTTCTGGCGAGCGTCTTTGCTCCTGACGAGCCGCTTACGGAGGCTAAGCTCACCGAGCGGTACGGTGCTTCGCGGACGCCTGTCAGGGAGGCCCTCCAGCGGCTGGAACAGGACGGCCTGCTCGAACGGCGCGGCAAGGCAGTTGTGGTCCGCACGCATTCCGCTGAGGAGATCATCGACATCTACGAGTCGCGGATCATCCTCGAACAGGCGGCCGCCGCCAAGGCCGCCATTAAGGCAACATCGCTGGATAAGCGCTCGCTCAACGCCCTCCTGCAGAAAATGCGCTGCCTGGATGTCGAAGACGGGCGGATACTCGCCGACACGAACCGGACCTTCCACACACAGCTGTGGCATGCCACCCACAGCCCCTCGCTCATCAGCCTGCTGGAGCGGCTGGACCAGCAGGTACGCCGGTATTCCTTCACTACACTGACCTACCCCGGCAGGTGGAAGGCAGTGCTGGCGGCCTACACAGAGCTGCTGGCAGCCATAGAGGAGGGCGACGCCGAACGAGCCGGCAATGTGGCAGCGCGGCACATGACGGAGGCCTTGGCCATCAGGTTGAAGATGTATGCCGAGGATCCCCGGACGCTTTAGGCCGCACCAGCGGCCTGGCAGCGTCCCCTAAAAACCCGCCGGCAGATGCTCCTGCGTACTCCATCGCAACAGGTAGCCCGAAAGTCGGGTGCAGGACGTCGGCCGGCGCAAGGGGTGGGGCGGGCTCCCATGAGCCTGCCCCACCTTGCTCTTTACCGCCCGGCGCGCCGGGCCGCCTTGCTGGAATGTACGACGACGACGGCGGGCGGGTGCCGCCGTCGTGCTTTCCGCGGGGGCTGGTTTCCCGTGGGGAAGCTCCGGCCGGACGCACAGCGAGGGCACAGCAACCACCGGTCCGGGGCATAGCCCCATGCGATGTCCTTGGACCATGACTACTTCACGCACCCCCCGCCAGCCCGACGTCGACCAGCCGCATCCCGACCATGACCGGGGGCTGGAGTTCGACTTGAACACCCTGGTCAGCCGCCGGTCCTGGGACTGTTCCTCGGCGCAGGCGGTGCGGTGGCCGCGCTCGCGGCCTGCACGCCCGCCGGAAGCACCGGCTCCACCTCTTCGGCAGCCTCCACGGCCACCGCCGCTGCGCCGTCAGCTGCCGCCACAGCCTCTACCGCTGCCTCTGCCACTCCCACGCTGACGCGGGCCATCGCTGAATGCGGCGTGGAAATCCCGGAGGAAACCGCCGGTCCCTACCCGGGCGATGGCTCGAACGGGCCGAATGTCCTGGAAGCGTCCGGGGTGGTGCGGCGGGACATCACCTCAAGCTTCGGCACGGCCTCGGGAAAAGCCGAGGGCGTTCCGCTGACGTTCACCCTGACCCTCCTGGACAACGCCAATGGCTGCACGCCGCTGGCCGGCGCCGCCGTCTATGCGTGGCACTGCGACCGGGACGGGAAGTACTCGATGTACGACTCGACCCTGAAAAACGAAAACTACCTCCGGGGCGTGCAGGAGGCGGATGCGAACGGGCAGGTCACCTTCACGTCCATCTTCCCGGCCGCATACTCCGGACGGTGGCCGCACATCCACTTCGAGGTGTTCGAATCGATGAACAACGCAACGGCGGCAGGGCAGGTCCTGGCCGTCTCCCAGATCGCGCTGCCGCAGGCTGCCTGCGACGACGTCTACGCCACCCCCGGGTACGAGCGCAGCATCACCAACATGACCCGCACAACGCTCACGTCGGACAACGTGTTCGGCGACGACGGCGGGATCTACCAGCTGGCCACGATGACCGGCTCGGCCGCGGAGGGCTACACGGCGGGGCTGAACGTGACCATTTAGTGGTGCCCGCCGGGCCGGTTGGCGCCAGCAAGATCCGGCCGTTGACCGCGGACACGGGCGTGGGTACTGTGAGTCCACTTATTCAACCCTGCCGCGGAGGCAGCCATGGGCGGCGATTCGAAAAGCAGCACCGACTACGAATTCCTGACCGTCTGGCGTGTGGCCGGAACGCCGCGCGAGGTCGTGGACATCCTGGGTGACGCCGGCACACTGACCCGCTGGTGGCCGTCCGTGTACCTGTCTGTTGATCCGGTGGATCCGGGCAGCCCCGACGGCACCGGGAAGGCCTTTTTCCTCCACACCAAAGGCTGGCTGCCCTACACGCTCACGTGGCAGCTCACCGTCACCGAGCCGGTCACGGAGCACGGTTTCGCGGTCGCCGCCCGCGGCGACCTCAACGGCACCGGCCGCTGGACCTTTGAGCAGGACGGGCCCGAAACAGTGGTCACCTATGACTGGCGGGTCAGTGCGGCGAAACCGCTGCTGCGGCGGCTGAGCTGGCTGCTCAAGCCCGCCTTCGCGGCGAACCACCGCTGGGCAATGGCCCGCGGACAGGAGGCCCTGGCATTGGAACTGCGCCGGCGCCGGCCGGGCGCCGATCCCGCCAGGATTCCGCCGCCCGCGGGGCCGACCTTCGCACGATGGCACCGCCGCTCAGGGACGACCCCGCCACGGGGGTAGCGGCCGAATACTTTCCTACGCCAGGTGCACGGCGTTCCACTCCAGGAGCCGCGGTTCGGCAAGCCCCTCGGTGACGAAGGGGTCGCCGGCGACGAAGCGTTCGGCTTCCTGCCGGGACGTGAAAATACCCATGGAGCTGGCAGCCGGGTCGGGGTCCTGGAAGGCGCCCAGCGCCACGAGTCCGCCGCCGTCGGCGTGAAAGGCCTCGTAATAGGCCTTGTGGCGGGGGAAGGTCTCCATGATCCGGGAGCGATCGACGCCCGCACGCAGGGTGTACAGCACCACACATTCCATGCCGCAGAACTTACCACCCGGTGGCAGCCACGGCAGGCCGGCCTTGCTGAAAAGGTGCGGCGACGGCGGCGGGGTGAGCGCCGGCGTCGCACCTTCCTGCCGGGCTGCTTTCCTCCGGAAGGGTCAGCCTGCAGCTGGCGGTGTGGGGGAGCCCTGCCGTTGCTGCGCGATCCGCTGGATGAACTCGACCGTCTCGCGTTCCGTTTCGGCGCGGGTGGTGGGTTCGTTGTGTACCTCGTGCCGGACGCCGGGGAAGACGCGGGTGCGGACGTCCGTGTGGCCCGAATCCGCCAGGCGGTTTGCCACGTGGTAGGCCCCTTCGCCGTAGTTGGTCACGGGGTCCTGATCGCCGGCGAGGATCAGCACGGAAAGGTTGGCGGGGAGCTGCTTGTACCAGTCGTCGGAGTTGACCTGGTCGTAGAGGTCCACGAAGCCCTGGAGGAAGCGGGCGCTCAGCGGTGCGCCGAAGTTGTTGAAGGGATCCCGGCCGTGGTCGGCGACGACGTCGGCGTCCAGCGCCACCCAGGCGGTGGGGCCGGCACCTTCGCCGAAGCGGCCCAGGAAGCCGTCGAACAACTGGCCCACCAGTTCCTCGGGTGCGGGCTCCGCAGCGCGCTCGCCGGAGGCAAGCCGTGCCAGTTCGGGCCGGTTGACCATCTTTTCGATACCGCGCATCTGGGCGGCGATTCCGCAGAGGACCAGGCCGGACAGCTGGGTCCGGGAGTCCACGGCCATGCCGCGGGCGATCATGGAACCCCAGCTGTGGCCGAACACCACGTAGGGAAGCTGGGGGAGCGCCTCTTTGGCCTTGGCCTGGAGGGTGACCTCATCGGCAACGACCACGCTGGCCGCGTCCTCGCCGGCGTCGCCCCAGGTGCCCTGCTGCATCGCCGTGCGCCCGTGGCCGGAGTGGTCGCCCGCCACCACGATGAAGCCCGCGTCCACCAGGGTGGAGATGAGGTGGAGGTAGCGGCGGGAGTGCTCGCCGAGCCCGTGGATCAGCTGCACGATCGCCTTGGGCTGCCCGATGGGTTCGTAGACCCACGCCTGGATGGTGTCGCGGCCGTTGGCGGACGTGAACTCGATTTCCTGCAGTGACATGTGTTCCTCCTGTGGCGGCGCCTTCGCCTGCCCGTGGTGAGCCTAACGCCTTGGTGGACGGCGCCGTCAAGGTCGTCTTTGCATGCGGCGCCGGGCCGTTGGACATGTTGGTTCATGCTCTGTCCGAGCGCCTAGTCTGAAAACCAGCCACGTCCCCGGATCCTGGAGGAAGCCATGCCGCAGCCCGACCGTCCTTTGCGCAAGCTTGGTTTCCTCACCATTGGGCTGTTTGATCCTCTTAATCCTGCTGCCGGGCATGAGTCGACGCTGCAGATCATCGAGCTGGGGGAGCGGCTGGGGTTCGACAGCGCCTGGCTGCGGCACCGGCACCTGCAGTTCGGGATTTCTTCGCCCGTTGCAGTGATGGCGGCGGCGAGCCAGCGCACGTCCCGGATTGAGCTGGGTACCGCCGTGACGCCGCTGGGCTGGGAGAACCCACTGCGCCTGGCGGAGGACCTGGCCACGGTGGACCTGCTGGCCGGCGGGCGCATCAATCCCGGCTTGAGCGTGGGTGAGCCGATGCAGTACGACACCGTGAAGCATGAGCTGTATCCGGATACGGCCGACGTGGAGGACTTCAGCTATGCCCGGGTGGAGCGGTTTGCGCGACTGGTGGCCGGGGAACCGGTGCGGGAATTCTCGGGCAAGCAAGGGGTGGTGGAGGAATTCTCCAACCGGGTAGAGCCGTTTTCGCCTGGGCTGCGGGACCGGCTTTGGTACGGGGCCGGCAGTACGAAGTCAGCGGTGTGGGCCGGCTCGAACGGATTCAACCTGCTGTCCAGCAGCGTGATCTTCCCCGACAAGGGCCAGGAACCGGACTTTGCCCTGGTCCAGCAGTCGCAGATCCGGGCGTTCCGGGAGGCGGCTGCTTTGGCGGGGCATGCTGGGGCGCGGGTTTCGCAGGGTCTGGTGGTGATCCCGACTGATTCGGCGTCCCCGGCCCAGCGGGAGAAGTACCAGCGGTACGTGGATGAACGCACTCCGCGCACTGCTGCCCCGCAGGGGCCGCGGGGCATGATGTTCGCGGCTGATCTGATCGGTACGAGCGAAGAGATCGCCGAGCAGTTGTACGCGCATGCAGGTTTCCAGGAAGTAGATGAGGTGGCATTCGCCCTTCCCTTCAGCTTCGACCACGAGGACTACGTCCAGATCTTGACAGACATGGCGGGGAAGCTGGGGCCGGCATTGGGGTGGGATGCAACGGGTGGCGACAAGCAGGCGTCGTAGGAGAGGACACCGCGGTCATCGTGTACTGGCCCACGCCTCGCTCGCGATGGACTTTCCAGGGGTCCGACCTGTCAGTTTTGAACCTAAGACTGTTCGACGTATCCGTCCGCAAAGTGCCAGCTGGGCCCTATTCTGACGCAAATCTCACCCCAAGCTGACGTCAGGTTGGGGTGTGCCTGGGGTGGCTCGCGGTCCATGGTTTTTCATGGTTGCGTAGTTAGAAGTTGAACTCTTCGTGATGGAGTTGTCGGCGCGGCAGCCCGGCGTGTGCAAGGGCCGTTGTGGCGGTGGCGGCGAATCGGGGCGAGGCGCAGAGGTAGACGTCTCGGGCTGGTAGGTCCGGGACCATGGCCGACAAGCTTTGGGCG
Source organism: Arthrobacter sp. NQ7 (assembly GCF_029581595.2). Lineage (NCBI taxonomy): Bacteria > Bacillati > Actinomycetota > Actinomycetes > Micrococcales > Micrococcaceae > Arthrobacter > Arthrobacter sp. NQ7. The sequence continues at coordinate 27,807 of NZ_JARFXU020000031.1, forward strand.
GTGATCGCGTTTCGGGGGTCGGATGAGGGGCCCGTCAGGAAGATGAGTTGTGCTCCGCGGTGCCGGGCGATGTGTTCGAGTTCGTCGCGGAAGAGTATCTCCTCTGCGGAGGAGGCCCGGTATAGCAGGGTCAGTTCGCGTCCGTCGACGGGGAGTGTCTCGAAGAGGGCGCGCATCGGGGTGATGCCGACCCCGCCGGCGATCAGGAGGACTCCCCGGCCTTGACGCCGCTCGTTGGTCATGGCGCCGTAGGGGCCTGCGGCGAGAACTCTTGTCCCTGGTCGCAGGGAGTGGATTAGCCGGGTTCCGTCGCCGACTGCTTTGACGGTTATCCGCAGGAACTGCTGGTGGGGTGGGGCAGAGAGGGAAAAGGGGTGCGATGACCGCCACGTGGCGCCGGTCAGGAATCTCCAGCGGAAAAATTGCCCGGATTCGGGGTTGAGCTCGTTGAGGTGCCGGCCCCGGAGGATGATGCTGACCACCCCGGTGCCCTCATGGACTATGTGATCTACCCGCAGCTGGTGGCGCCATAGCTGGGTGAGCGGGGCCAGAACCCGGTACCGCAGGACCAGTCCCAAGCTGAACGTGTAGAGCAGGCTCCATGCCACCTGAACCAGGGGGAGTCCGGCCAGGTCGGGGCCGGCGAGTTCGTGGGAGAAGGACAGAGCGATCGCTAGGTAGGTGAGCAGGTGAAGGACGTGCCAGGTCTCGTAGCTTAGCCGTCGGCGGGCGCTTTGGGCGGAGATAGCTCCGATGGCGAGAAAGATCAGCGTTCCCACGGTGGCCGCGATAAGTCCCGGCATGGTCAGCACGTCCACGGTTGCGACCCACACCGAGGTGCCTCGGGCCATTGCCCAGGCCGCGGTCGCGGCGACGCCGTGGATGAGAATCAGGCAAACAATGGCTCTGCCGCCCTTGGCGTGCCATCGGGCCAGCCGGTCGGCACCGACTCCCCGTTCCAGGGCAGGGGCGCGGGACATCAGGGCCACCATGACGGTGACGCCGTATCCGGCCAGCAGGCCTGAAGCATGCGCCAACAGGGGCAGGTTGAGCCGCAGCGGCCGGGGGGCGCTGACGCCGGCCAGTAAGGTGACCGCGATGGCCCCGGCCGTGGTCAGCCAGAGCACCACCGCTGGCGTGACCGTCTGGGTGGCTGTCTGCGCGGCCGCACCGGATCGTATGGATCCGTCCCGTTGACGCTCGGCTGATAGGGGCATCGTCTTCCTTCTTCGATGTGGGCAGGTGCCTGCGATCACCTATTTTTTTTGACTGGTATTGCTCAGCGGCCTCCCCTGCCGTGGCCGCGTTGCGGCCCGTTTCTACCGGCCTCAGGGAATGCTTGTTGGTTGGGGGCGGCCAACGCGCTGGAGTTGTTCGTGGTCGCTGCAACAGAAACGGTGGCCGGCTGCACGGGTGAGACGGCTGGGGCGTTCACGCCGAGCTGCACACCCGTGATGACGGCGATACCGATGACAGTGAACGACAATGCGCGTTGGAGCAAGGACCACACCCGGGATTTGTCGGTTGGTTGAGGCCAGGCTGGTTGGCGCATCGGTTGCGTGGGTGCCGGGGTGCTCACAGCCGGTTCCTGCCGGCCGTAACCGGGTACGTGTTTCCCGCGGGTTCGCCGGTTTTGGCCGGTGCTGCCGGGGGTTTGTTCGAGACCTGCCAGGTGGTGCCCAAAACCGCGGTCAAGGCCATGGCGGCGAACGCAGACCCAAGGCCAGGGCGGCCCGTGGTCAGCGGGGCGACGGGGCGGTAGATGATCATCATGGCCCTCCTACGGGCGGACATTCCGGCGACCGCTGTTGGCTCCGGCGGGTTTATTAGGGGACTCAGTGATCCTTTGGCGACCATGCGGAGTCGGCGGTCTCGAACGGCACTGGGTCCCGGGTATCTGGGGACCCCGCGGCGCTGGGTGAAGCGGATCCGGCAGGACCGCGGGTCCAATGGCCAGGGGCGGGGGCTAAATGGTCGTCGGGCGGGCTCCGCAGTGCGGCGCCCGCCCGAGGGAGTGCGACAGGATTAGTGGCCGTGACCGCCCTGACCGCCGGCTTCGGTGGCGGTGATGGTGTAGTTGGCATCAAGCTTGACCGTCGCGTGGGTGCCGTCGGCCTTGGTGATGTGGGCTTCGTACGCGGCGCTGCCGTCATCCTCGGTCGTCATGTTCTCCACGGTCGCGCCGGCGTTGGCTGCCAGCACGGCGTCCTTGACCTTGGTGGCGGTGTCACCGGTGAGATCGGTTTCGGTCCCGTGGTGGCCACCGTGGCCGCCCTTGCCCCCGGCTTCGGTGGCGGTGATGGTGTAGTTGGTGTCGAGCTTGACGGTGGCGTGGGTGCCGTCGGCCTTGGTGATGTGGGCTTCGTACGCGGCGCTGCCGTCACCCTCGGTTTCCATACGGTCGATGGTGGCTCCGGCGTTGGCTGCTAGCACCGCGTCTTTGACCTTCGCGGCAATATCGCCGGTAAGTTCCGTTTCGTTGCCGTGATCGGCGCCGTTGGTCGTTGCTGTTGATGTGGCGGACGGGGACGGAGTGGTGGTGGCGGCGTTGGCGGCGAGTGCGCCGCCGCCCATGAGGGCACCAATCAGAGTTGCACCTGCCGCGATTTTTCGGACGTTGTTCACAGTTTTTCTCCTTGCTGGTTCCACTCCGGCTTTCGAAGCTGTTCTTATCCTGCGAGAGAACCCTGTCGGACTACCTTCGTCCTGCTGTGCACCGGCTGTGACTGTCTGGCCAGGGTCAATGCCCCGCCCTCCACCGATCAGCCCGTCCAACATGCATTAATAGGCGTCACATGAAGCACCTCGGCAATAGCCTCATCTCACCGCGTGAAGTTCCGGCATCTTGCCTAGGCCTCCACCATGGACGAGAGCGCGAAGGTCGTCGAGCTTGCGTTTAACCGCTCGCTCCATGCTCCGGACGAGGGCAATGTCCCCATCACTCGCGAACTGCAACAGCTCCGTGCGAGTTGCGCCCTGGTGGTCTCAGCGCTTTCGGTCCACACTTCAGCATGTCTGTCGTCCTAGTGTGAATTACACGGTGTCAGGTGGGGGTGTACTTCACTCTTATGCGAAAAGGGTCCCGCTTGCACGGCGCGCAAGGACAATCTCGTGAAATCGAAGACACGAAAGTGGGGCACACAGCATTTCTGTGTGCCCCGCTTCGGTTTCTCATCGACGTGTATCGGTCATGGGGAAGCGGGTGCTCAGGCGTGTCGACCCATGGTTTCGGCTTTGAACGTTTCTTCGAACTCTTCGAGGCTCCGTCCGCCGGTCTCGGGAAGGAACTTAATGCTGAAGGTGATGGCTATGAATCCGACGGCGGCGAATAGGAGGAATGTGCCGAATCCAAGTGCTGCTACCAGGGGCGGGAACACCAGGGAAATAGCTGCGTTGGTCAGCCATAGGACCAGGACAGATGCGCCGATCATCAGACCTCGCATGCGTAGGGGGAAGATTTCGGAGATCATCAGCCATGCCAGGGGCCCGATGGTTGCCTGCATCATGGCGATGAAGGCCAGGATGAACACCAGGAGGAGCCATGGGCGGAGCAGGTTGCTTTCGGGCAGCAGGATTCCGACTAGCCCGACTCCGATATGAGCGGTTGTGGTCCCGATGAAGCCCGTGATCATCATTTTGCGGCGGCTGACGCGGTTGATGATGTACAGAGCGACGATCATGGGAACCACGGAGGCTAAGCCGTTGAGGACGTTGAAGCTAAGCGCGGCGTTCCGGTCGAAACCTGCTTGTTCGAGGACTTGGGTGCCGTAATACATCATGGAGTTGATGCCGGTGAGTTGCTGGAAGATGCCGATTCCGAAGCCGATGAACAGAAGCCGTCGGGTCCACCTCGTGGAAAGAACTTCCTTCCACGAGCCGAGCCGCTCCTGTCGTTCCTCTTCAGCTAGTTCCCGAACTTCCGCCATTTCGGCGGCGGAACGTTCAGGGGAGCGCATTGTCCTCAGAACTGCGTAGGCTTCATCTTCGCGCCCTTGGGAAATGAGCCATCGGGGACTTTCGGGCATTCGCAGCATGCCGAAGAAGAGTACGAAGGCGGGCAGGGCCGCTACCGCGAGCATGTAGCGCCATACATCAGCGTGACTGCCCCAGACGTTGCCGATGACGGCGTTGATGAGAAAGGCCAGGAACTGACCCGTTACGATCATCAGTTCGTTTCGGGAGACCAGGCTGCCGCGCTTTTCGAAGGGCGCCACCTCGGCCAGGTAGACGGGGACCGTTACTGATGCTCCGCCCACTGCGAGACCCAGGATGAATCGGAATGCCAGGAGAACATCGAAGCGGAGTGCGAATACGGCGCCAAGGGTTCCTACGAAGAAGAGGACAGCAAGAGCGATGATGAATCCGCGTCGTCCATACCGGTCCGAGATCCGCCCGCCGAGGAAGGCGCCTGCCGCGGCACCGATGAGCAGAACGAAGGTGATGAGCCCTTCTTGCCATGCTGTGATGTCGAAGTAGCTACTCATGAAGGACAGCGCTCCGTTGAGCACGCCGGTGTCGTAGCCAAACAGCAGGCCGCCGAAGGTCGAAATTACAGCTATCATCCCAACGCGTTTGTTATAAGCACCGTGCCCCAAGGCCGGCAGCTGTCTTCTGCGATCTTGGACGGTAGTTTCAAGTTGGGCCATGCCAACGCTCCCTTGCGTTTAGTGGGGAAGAAAAAGACTGAACGGGACTGAAAGTCCCATGATGAAGCGAAGTCCTACACCTGCGGCTCGCCGGCGAGGTGGGACATTATGAGCCAGATAGGGCGTTTGTTCTGCGTTATTGAATGGAAGCAGGAGTCCATGCGGGGCCCCGGCGCTTCCTAGCGGGCGTTGCCGGGAGGTCAGTGCTGGTGCGATGCCGCTAAGCAGAGCGTGGGAGAGTTTCCCACTTGTATTCAATCCAGACGGTATAGCCTTGGGCGCGCTCATAGAGGGCGCGACTTTCCCCTCCATTGGCGGCGATCCACAGGATTCCGTCGTCGGCAGTCACCGCTTCTACAACACCGGAACGGACGACACGCTCTCCCAACCTGACTTGGACGTGCTCGCCCACGACCTGGTACCAGTCGTACTGAAGGTACAGTTTGTCTTTCACCGGCCCTCTTCCTTCCTTTCCCGGCATATCGAAGCCGCAAGCTGCTACCAGGCTCACTCGCGCCCGCCTCGAAGTTTCATAAGGTCCTGTTGTTCACACGCGCGGCCGCTTATGCCCGCCGGGTATGGGCAACTTGCGCGGGGAAGCAGGCCAAAGCCGTCGAGTAGGCGACCTTGAGAGCGTCACGTACGGGAAGCTTCCTGTGCTCATTAGAAAGAATTTCCACACCCCAGGGCCCCTCGTAACCGAGCTCCTGCAGGGTACGAATAAAGCCCGTCACATCCTGGTCGCCTTCCCCACACAACCGCCTGTTATCGCGGGTATCTTCAAACAGCGTTCCCCGGACCTCGTTATCGGCATCATTGAGCTCAACTCCGAAAATCTGGTCCGCGGTTACGCTGGCGGCAAGCTCCTCCAGCGTCGTCCCGGCCCTGTAGACATGCCAATAGTCAACGACCAGCCCACACTCAGGCATAGCCACTAAACGCATCAGGTCGGCAGCTGCGGGTATGGACGAAACCGCCGTGAATGGAATGGGCTCGAGCGCGATCCGGGTGCCTCGTGCCTTCGCTTCTGCAGTCAGCCGCCTGAGCGGATCAACGAACACGTTCAGGTCCGGTGCTGGATCTCCGAAAGCTGTGCCGACTTTGATGAAACGGGCTCCGAGTGTTTCGGCAGCATCAAGGAGCAGATCAAACCTTGGCCGCCAATTGTAGTGAAGGTCCTCGTCCCACCAGTCGCTGAGTAGTTCCACTTCGAGGTACCGGAACCCTGCTTCATCGATGAGTTTGCGCAGCGTGGGAAAACCCATGGTCGCCTTGGCTTCGACCAGGTCGTCGTGTACGAGACCGAACCCGGACCATCCTGTCACTGCCAGGGCTTCAAGCCGGTCGGCGATTGGAACAGGACTGGTTTCAGGTTCCCGCAGAGGGGCAGCATCCCCGGCGCTGGTCCAGCAGGAAGCCACGAGCTCAGGGAAAGTGGCGTCGTTCATCGTTCTCCTTTGAAGCAAATGTGAGGGAGGGGAGGCGCGAATGTGCGCTAGATCATGTAACCACACATCGTTGGAACGGTCCATTGACAATCTTTTGCGGTCGTCATACTGTTGGACCGTTCCACTTTGCGAGGTGGATCACACAACATCCGTTCACATCGAACCTACGGCCTCTTTTCCCGCCATGTTTGCGGCAGCGCGCAGGAGTGCAAAGAGCAGCCGAAATGGCACGAATCAAAGGAGATTTACGTGACGAAGTTCAGTTGGCGCCGGGGCCTTTCAGTCCTGGCCGTCGTTCCGCTGCTGGCATTGGGGGCATGCTCCAGCAACGGTGGTAAGGCCGAGACTTCGGGCGGGGCAGCCGCTGCGGCGGGTCAGGTCGCAAGCACCCCCCACTTGAAGATTGCAATGATCACCCACGCGGAGGCTGGCGACACCTTCTGGGACATCGTCCGCAAGGGCGCAGAGGAAGCGGCGGCGAAGGACAACGTCGAGATCCTCTACACCAACGATTCCGACGCCGGACGCCAGGCGCAGCTTGTACAGCAGGCTATCGACCAGAAGGTCGATGGAATTGCCGTCACCATCGCCAATCCGGGCGCCATGAAGGACGTCATGAAGAAGGCTGCCGACGCGGGCATTCCCCTGGTGAGCTTCAATGCCGGTGGAGATGTGTCCAAGCAGCTCGGTGCGTTCACCCATTTCGGCTCCAACGAGTCACTGGCGGGTGAAGCCGTGGGCAGCAAGCTCGCTGCGGACGGCTACAAGCACCCCATTTGCGTGATCATGGCCCAGGGGCAGGTGCAGCTTGAACAGCGGTGCGCCGGCGTGAAGGAAAAGGTCCCGGCCACGGAAATTCTTTACGTCGACGGCAAGGACATGACTGCCGTTCAGTCCACGGCCACTGCGAAGCTGCAGGCATCAAAGGATGCTGATGTCATCATCGGCCTCGGCGCCCCGTACACGGTCACCATTCTCAAGGCCGTGGCTGATGCGAACAGCTCGATCAAGGTCGCCAGCTTTGACCTCAACCCTGCCCTCGCCCAAGCGATCAACGATGACAAGGTTCTTTTCACTGTGGACCAGCAGCCCTACCTGCAGGGCTACCTGTCTGTCGACGCTATCTGGCAGAACAAGCGGGGCGGCTTCAAGGTCGGTGGCGGCCAGGCCGTCCTGACCGGTCCGACCATCGTCGACAAATCCACCATCGCTGACGTTCTGAAGAACGTCCAGCAGGGCATCCGCTAACCGAAGAGTTCGGGCTGCGCGTCGCGCAGGCGTCGCGCAGCCTCGATCATCAAGGAGTTCACATCCCATGGCTACTACAACTGCCCCGGCACCGATGCCGGCTATTGATGAACGGATCGGACAGCGGAGTGCCCTCCAAAAGCTCCTGACCCGTCCCGAGGTCGGTGCCCTGGTGGGCGCGATCGTACTGTTCGTATTCTTCTCGGTTGTCGCACCCACGTTCCTGCAGCCCAACTCGTTCGCAACCGTGCTGTACGGTTCCTCAACGATCGGCATCATGGCCGTCGGCGTCTCACTGCTCATGATCGGCGGCGAGTTTGACCTCTCTGCCGGCGTGGCAGTCATCTCTTCCGCCCTGACCGCATCCCTCTTTTCATGGTTCTTCTCCACCAACATCTGGGTCGGCGTCCTTCTTGCCCTCCTGACCTCGCTCGCCATCGGATTCGTAAACGGGTGGATCCTGGTCCGGACCAAGCTGCCCAGCTTCATCGTGACCCTCGCGACGTTCCTCATGCTCACCGGCCTGAACCTCGCCCTCACCCGTCTCATCGGCGGCTCCGTCTCCTCCCCGTCCATCGCAACCATGGACGGTTTCACCGCAGCGAAGGCTGTTTTCGCATCATCAGTGACCATCGCCGGGGTTGAAGTAAAAATCACCGTCTTCTACTGGATCGTCCTGGTTCTTATCGCCTCGTGGATCCTCCTGCGCACCCGCGTCGGCAACTGGATCTTCTCCGCAGGCGGCGACGCCAACGCCGCCCGCGCCGTCGGCGTCCCCGTCACCAAGACCAAAATCGGACTGTTCATGGGCGTCGGATTCTGCGGCTGGATCCTGGGCATGCACAACCTGTTCGCCTTCGACGCCGTTCAGTCCGGCGAGGGCGTGGGCAACGAATTCCTCTACATCATCGCTGCCGTGATCGGCGGCTGCCTGCTTACCGGCGGCTACGGATCTGCCATCGGTGGTGCCATCGGCGCCTTCATCTTCGGTATGGCCAACAAAGGCATCGTCTACGCGCAGTGGAACCCGGACTGGTTCAAGTTCTTCCTCGGCCTCATGCTGCTCCTGGCCACGATCGTGAACCTCATCGTCAAGCGCCGAGCAGAAAGCAAATAAGGGGCCGGAACAATGAATGCACAACAAATCGACCAACAGCAGCTCCTGAAGGACGAAAAGGACCCGCTGACACACACCCCCGTTCACCTGCTCTCCCTCGACGGCATCGGCAAGCACTACGGCAATGTCGTGGCCTTGCGGGATGTGACCATGGCGGTGGACAACGGACGCGTCACCTGTGTCCTCGGGGACAACGGCGCTGGAAAGTCCACCCTGATCAAGATCATCGCCGGTCTTCACCAGCACGACCAGGGCATCCTGAAGGTCCAGGGCGCGGAGCGGAAGTTCTCGTCCCCGCGTGATGCTCTCGACGCCGGTATCGCCACCGTGTACCAGGACCTGGCAGTAGTGTCCCTGATGCCTATCTGGCGCAACTTCTTCCTTGGCTCCGAACTCACGACCGGATTCGGCCCCTTCAAACGCCTTGATGTGGCAACGATGAAGGAGATCACCAAGAAGGAACTCGCCGACATGGGCATCGACCTGCGGGACGTGGAACAGCCCATTGGCCAGCTCTCCGGTGGTGAGCGTCAGTGTGTGGCTATTGCCCGCGCCGTCTACTTCGGCGCCAAGGTCCTCATCTTGGACGAACCCACGGCTGCCCTGGGCGTGAAGCAGTCGGGCGTGGTGCTGCGCTACATCCTGCAGGCCCGCGACCGGGGGCTGGGGGTCATCTTCATTACCCACAACCCCCACCACGCGTACCCGGTAGGTGACCGCTTCCTGCTGCTCAAACGCGGCAAGTCCATCGGCTACTACAACAAAAAGGACATCACCCTTGATGAGTTGACGGCCCAAATGGCCGGCGGAGCCGAACTTGCTGAACTTGCCCACGAACTCGAACAGCTCGGCGGCCACGGGGACATCGTCAAGGAAGTCCAGGCCGAAGTAGCCGACGTGGCACAGGACGGCAACAGCCTGCGTCGGCCCCGCTAGGGCGCCACACCGGCCCCGCCCCGCGCATACAGATAAGACCGAATAAATCCGGGAAGCGACCGCCATTCCTCAAAGGAACAGCGAACAGCTTCTCAACCCAGATGGAGCAACCAATGGAAATGTTAGTAGCCGGAAATTGGCGAGGTGCCGCAGACGGCCGGGTCGAGGAAGTCCGCTCGCCATTTGATGGCCGGGTCATCGACACCGTACCGGTGGCGACCGTAGAGGATGCCAAGGCTGCCCTGGACCGTGCGGAAATCGGTGCCCACCTGCAGCGAGTCACCCCCGCACATGCAAGGGTGGATATTCTCCTGCGGGCTGCTGCATTGGCCGACGAACGCGCAGAAGACATCGCCCAGACGATCAGCGCCGAAACCGGGAAGCCCATCACGGAAGCGCGGGGCGAGGCCGGCCGGTCCGGCAACATCATCCGGCTGGCCGCGTACGAAGGCAGCCAGCTGTACGGTTCGACTCTTCCCTTGGACGCCAACGCAGGGACCGGTCTGGATAAGATCGGCTTCACCCTCCGGCAGCCGGTCGGCATTGTCGTGGCGATTACACCTTTCAACTACCCGGCGTTGCTGGTGCTGCACAAGATCGCACCGGCACTGGCCGCCGGCAACTCGGTCGTCCTGAAACCGGCCCGTTCGACCCCGCTGACGGCTTTGAAACTCGCCCAGTGCTTCGTCGACGCGGGTTTGGCCCCCGAGGCCCTCTCCGTCCTGACGGGTCCGGGCAGCAGTCTCGGCGACGTGCTGGTCACCGACCCCCGCGTCCGGAAGGTTTCCTTCACCGGGTCCACCGCCACCGGGACACGGATCAGCTCGATCGCCGGCGTCAAGAAACTTTCCCTGGAGCTTGGCGCGTCTTGCCCGGTGATCATCCTGCCCGACGCCGACCTCGAGCTGGCGGCGTCGGCCGTCGCTGCAGGCGGTTACATCAACGCCGGACAGGTCTGCATCTCCGTGCAGCGGGTCATCGTTGACAAGCGGGTTGAAACGGACTTCCTGGATGCGCTCGTCCCCAAGGTGGAAGCCATCGCCGTGGGAAACCCCAAGGAAGAGGACACGCGCCTTGGCTCGCTGATCTCCGAAGCAGAGGCTACGCGCGTGCAGGCATCTATCACCGAAGCCCGCCATGCAGGAGCCAAGGTTCTCACCGGTGGTGACCGTGACGGAGCAGTGGTGACTCCTGCCGTCGTGGCAGGGGTCGACCCCCGGTCAAACCTGAGCCGGAACGAGCTGTTCGGACCCGCCGTCGCAGTTTCCTCCGCCCAGGACATCGAATCTGCCATCGCCTTGGCCAACGACAACGACTACGGCCTCGGCGCGGGCATCTTCACCAACGATGTCGCCGGAACAATCCAGGCCATGCGCCAGATCGACGCGGGCAACATCCACATCAACTGGTCCCCGCTATGGCGCGCCGACCTGATGCCATACGGCGGGCTCAAAGGCAGCGGAATCGGCAAAGAAGGCGTCCGATCCGCTGTCCAGGAAATGACCGAGGAAAAGACGGTCGTTCTCCACGGGCGTCCCTGGTAGACCACTCACTCTGGAATAAGGCAATGACTAACACCGAAACCATCCGACTCACCACGGCCCAGGCCCTGATCAAGTACCTGTCCGTCCAGCACTCCGTCACTGACGGCGTCCGCCGCCGCCTCGTCCCCGCAGCACTGGGAATCTTCGGCCACGGCAACGTTGCCGGACTCAGCCAGGCCTTCGACGAGATGTCCGAGGACATGCCCTTCATCCAGGGCCGCCACGAGCAGTACATGGCCCACATCTCCACCGCATACGGCAAGGCAACCCGCCGCCAGTCAATCTTGGCCGTCACCGCATCCATCGGCCCCGGGGCCCTGAACCTCGTCACGGCCGCGGGTCTGGCAACGGTGAACCGTCTGCCGCTGCTGCTGCTGCCCGGTGACACCTACGCCACCCGCCATCAGGGACCGGTCCTGCAGCAGCTGGAACACCCCACTGAAGCCGACGCCACGGTCAACGACGCGTTCCGCCCGGTCTCCCGGTTCTTTGACCGCATCACCCGGCCCGAGCAGCTTCTGACAGCATTGCCGCAGGCCATGCGGGTGCTGACCAGCCCCACCGACACCGGCGCAGTCGTCATCTCACTGCCCCAGGACGTCCAGTCCCACGCCTACGACTTCCCGGCTGCCTTCTTTGAGCCACGGGACTGGAAAATCCGCCGGCCCCTGCCCGACCCCGCAGAAATCGAAGAAGTCGCTGCACTCATCCGCGCCGCCAAGAAGCCGGTCATCATTGCAGGTGGCGGCATCCATTACTCCGACGCCCACGCTGCCCTCGAGGGGCTCGCTGGCCAGGCCGGCATCCCGGTTGTCGAAACCTTCGGCGGCAAGGGCGCAGTCACCAAGGACGAGTGGTGGCAGGTCGGAGGCGTCGGACTGGAAGGAAACTTCGCTTCCAACACCCTGGTCAAGCAAGCCGACCTGGTCCTCAGTGTCGGCACCCGCCTGACCGACTTCGCCACCGGCTCCCAGTCCATCTTCGAAAACCCGGATGTCCGCTTCGCTGCACTGAACATTGTCGACGCCGACACCCGCAAGCAGGGCGCCACGGGCATCCTGGCCGACGCCCGCCTCGGCCTTGAAGCCCTGGCACAGGCGCTGGAGGGACACACCACGAGCGAAGCCTGGCAGGAAACCGTCCACACCGAAAAGGCCAAATGGGCTCCCATCCGGGAGCAGTGGCTCGATGCTGATACTGCGTACAACCCGGAAGAGCACCCGCACGCCCCCGTCACCGAGGCCGTTCTCACCCAGCCCCAGCTGATCGGTCTCATGCAGGAACACGCCCGCTCGGGCGACACGATCATTGCCGCTGCAGGTGGCCCCCCGGGCGACCTGCAGAAGGTTTGGGACGCGACCGGGAACCGCAACTGCCACCTGGAATTCGGGTTCTCCTGCATGGGATACGAAATCGCCGCCGGGATGGGCGTACGGCTGGCCGAAGGCAACAACGACAACCGCGTCGTGACCTTCATTGGCGACGGAACATTCCTGATGGCGCCCACGGAGATCCTCACGGCAGCACAGGAAGGCCTGAACGTCACCGTCATTGTTTCTGAAAACCACGGCTATCAGGTCATCCACCGGCTCCAGATGAACCGTGTGGGACAGGAGTTCGGTAACGAATTCCGCTACCGCACCACTCCCGGCAGTGTCGCAGCAGCCGACGATTCGCCCAAGGCCCGCCTTGAGGGCGACTACCTCAAAGTTGACCTGCGGCAGATCGCGGAAGGCCTCGGCGCCCTTGCCATCAGGGCAACGACAGCCGGCGAAGTCCGCGAAGCACTCGCCTCGACCCGCGAGGCCGAAGGACCGGTCGTGATCGTGGTCCCGACGGTTCCCCACGTTGACCTGCCCGGCGGTGACGTCTGGTGGGACGTGGCCCCGGCCGAAGTCTCCGAGCAGGAATGGGTGCAGAACCTGCGCGCAGACTACGAGCAGGCCCGGGAACGCCAGCGGTGGTTCGGATGAGCAGGAGTCCCTTGGACGCAGGCCAGCTCCGTCGTCGTCTGGCTGCCGGCGAAGTAACCGTCGGCACCTTCGTTGGCCTCTCCTCAGCCACAGCCGCCGAGGTATGCGCGGCATCGGGTGCCGACTGGGTCCTGATCGACCTGGAACACGGTTCAGGGGGCGAGGACGCCGTCCGCGATGGCGTCCTCGCCGCGGGAAGCTACGGTGTCCCCACCGTCGTCCGCGTCGAGTCCGCGGACCGGATCCGCATCGGCCGGGTCCTGGACCTGGGCGCCGCGGGCATCATGGTGCCGCGCCTGGACACTGTTGAACAGGCCAAAACATCCGTACGGCACATGCTCTACCCGCCCCAGGGGGACCGCGGTGTCGCGACCTACAACCGCGCGTGCCGCTGGGGCATGGACCGGCGTCCGCTCACTGAAACTACCCAGGAAACCCTCGGAGTCATCCAGATCGAAACCCTCGATGCACTGAATGCGGTGGAGGACATCGCGGCACAGGACGGAGTGGATGTCCTCTTCGTCGGCCCGCTGGACCTCTCCTACGCACTGGGCGTACCGCTGCAACTCGACAGCGTTGTTTTCCAGGAAGCCCTCGCCCGTGTCGTCGCGGCCGCATCGGAGCACAACAAGGCGGCAGGCATCCTCGCAGTCGACGGCATGGGCGCGGCTAAGTACGTCCGTCAGGGCTTCCGCTTCGTTGCAGTCGGGTCTGACTCAACGATCATGGCAGCTGCTCTCCGCGACGCCTTCGACACCGCCCGAAACTGACCACCACCAAAAGAAAGAAAATCACCGTGAGCATTGAATCTCGCACCGTCGGCGTCGGCCTCATCAGCGTCGGCTGGATGGGAAAGCTGCACTCCCGCGCATACCAGTCCGTGCCCTACGTCTACCCTGAGCTGGGCATCACGACCAAGCTCGTCATCGCCGCCGACACCGAACCCAGCCGGGTTAAGTTCGCCCAGGACGTCCTCGGGTACGCCGAAGGTACGACCGATTACAACGACGTTCTCAATCACCCGGACGTCGACGTCGTTTCGATCTGTGCACCGAACTTCCTGCACGCCGAAATCGGGATCGCAGCCGCTAAGGCCGGGAAGCACTTCTGGATCGAAAAGCCCGTCGGCCGCGGTTACGAAGAGACAGCTGCGGTGCAGGAAGCAGCCGTTGACGCCGGAGTCATCACCTCGATCGGCTACAACTACCGGCACGCACCGGCCGTTGAGCACGCACGTGAACTGATCGCCGATGGGCGACTGGGCCGGATCACCAACGTCCGGGCCGTATTTTTCTCGGGCTACGCCTCCGAGCCCAACGGTGCGCTTTCATGGCGCTTCAACCGCAAACTCGCCGGCACGGGTGTCCTCGCGGATTTGT
>NZ_JARFXU020000059.1:0-595 GCF_029581595.2 Arthrobacter sp. NQ7
CGGACCGGCGGATGGACTACACCCCCGACCGCGACGGCATGGCCTGGCTCTCCCTCTACCTGCCCGGGGACACCGCATCGGCGATCTGGAACCGCACCACCGCCACCGCCCGCGGCCTCCAAAACCCGACCGAGCCCCGCACCCTCACCCAACTCCGCCCCGACATCGCCGCCTCCCTCCTCCTCGGCGCCGGGAGCCTTGCGGGTGGCGCGGGTGGCGTGGACACCACCCATGCCGACGCAGGCCCGGGAAACCCTGCAGGTGAGGCTGCCTGGAGCACGGGTGGGATCGGGAAGGTCCCCACCCCGCGCGCCGACGTCCTGGTCACCGTGCCGGTGTTCTCCCTCCTCGGCCTCACCGACGAACCCGCCGAACTGGACGGCTACGGCCCCATCCCCGCATCCCTGGCCCGGAAACTCGTCGCGGACGGGGCGGACTCGTTCCACCGGGTACTGGTCGACCCCCGCAACGGGGCACCTTTGGAGATCGGCCGCACCCGCTACCGGCTCACCCCGGCCATCAAACAATGGCTCAGGGTCCGCGACCGGAAATGCACCTTCCCCGGCTGCAGCAACCACACCCCGGACAACGACAC
>NZ_JARFXU020000032.1:0-36404 GCF_029581595.2 Arthrobacter sp. NQ7
TACAACACCACCAAACGCTGTCCCAGGACAGCGAGTTGTAACCACCAGATTTCCCCACCCCCACACCATGTGACGGGCGGTGCGGGTAGAAGGTTTACGGCGGTCATAGCGTGGGGGAAACGCCCGGTCCCATTCCGAACCCGGAAGCTAAGACCCACAGCGCCGATGGTACTGCACCCGGGAGGGTGTGGGAGAGTAGGTCACCGCCGGACACACATTAGAGCAGGGCCCTGACAACGACACGTCAGGGCCCTGCCACTTTAACCACCCACCACCAGGCCCACCCCGGTCAGCCCGCATCGCCCAGGCCGGACTCGCGCCGGTAGAGTATTCCCTCATGAGCAGCATCTTCAGCCACGCCCAGGACCCTGCCGGAGAAGACAGCCGCCCGGCAGCCGAACCCCTGGAACCGGTCGTCAACACCATCGTTGTTCCAGGGCCTGTAGCGCGCGCGTTCGCCGGCTTCACCGACCACACCCACCTGTGGTGGCCGCTGGAGCAGCACGGCGTCTATGGGGCGGGCTCCTATGTGGAGTTCGAGGAGAACCTCATCCTCGAAACGGCGGATGACGGCCGCACCAGCATCTGGGGGACCCTTGACGACTGGCAGCCCCCGCTGTCCTTCCATGCCACCTGGCACCCGGGAACCACGGCGCTGTGGTCTACCGAGCTGCTGGTGGTGTTCCGCGCCGTCGGCACCGGAACTGAGGTCCGGGTTTTCCATGAAGGATGGGAAGGCGCCGAGGACCCCGTTGCTACCCGCAGGGCGTACGTGGAGGCCTGGCCGATGATCCTGGAAAAGTTCGCACGGTTCATGGGCAGCGACGGCTCCTCTGGCGAGGAGACGCCGGCCGCCACGGCCTAAGGCCGCAGCCGGGACAATTCCGGCGGTGCCATCTCCGGAGGTACAGCGGTGCTGTTCCGGATAACGAACTCCGTCGGATACTCCTGGTCCTGAACGGTAGCCGTGGCACCCGCTGCCGGGCCGTCGTCGGAATCCCTCCCGGTACCACCCAGCAAAGCCAAAGCTGTCGCAGCCGCCAGCTTTCCCTGCCCCCTGGGATCCTGGCTGATGGTGGTCAGGCCGAACGTCTCTGCGAGCTCATGCCCGTCAATCCCCACGACTGAAAGATCCCGGGGCACCTGCAGGCCGAAATCGCGCGCTGCAAGCATGATGCCCACCGCCATCTCGTCAGAAGCCGCGAAGACAGCGGTGGGACGTTCCGCCGTTGATCCCAGCAGCCGCCTGCCGGCGGCGTAGGCCCCTTGGATCGTGAAATCGGCCGTAGCCTGCCACTCCGCCCTGACCGTCAGCCCAGCAGCCGCCATGGCACCGGTGAAGCCCTTTTGCCGCAGCTGCGGGAGCTTGAAGTCGCGGTTCAACTCTGCGTCCCCGGTGATGTGGGCGATCCTGGTGTGCCCCAGCCCGATCAGGTGGCGCGTGGCCAGCGCGGCCAGCCCCTCGTCGTCGATCCTGATGGTCGACGCGCCGGGCAGTGCGCCGCCGATGCCCACGATGGGACGGTGCACCGCCAGTAGCTGCCCGATTTCGTCCTCGCCAAGCACCAGGGCAACCGCGATGACGGCGTCCAGCCGCTTGCGCAGCAGGAAGTCGTTCAGGATGCTGCTGCGGCGGCCGGGCTGCTCGCCCACGTTGTACAGGGTCAGGTCGTAACCTGCATCCAGCAGGGTTTCCGATACGCCCTCCAGCACGGAGGAGAAGTACCAGCGCTGCACATTGGGCACCACCAGGCCGATGTTGTGGTTGCGCCCGGAGGCAAGGCTGGAGGCGTGGTAGGAAGGGACGAACCCAAGCTCGCGGGCTGCCTCCTGTGCCAGGCGGCGGCTGGCTGCCGAGACGTTTGACTTTCCGCTCAGCGCCCGGGACACCGTCGCCACTGACAAACCGGCCCGGCTGGCAACTTCTTTGATACCTGCCATGATCAGCGTGCTGGTGTGGCTTCCGCCCCGAGTTCGATCCAGGCGGTCTCACCGGAAGCGAGGGGCCGGCCCGCTTCTGCTGGAACGCTGCGGATCATGACGTGGCCGGCCGGCAGTTCCAGCGGCTCGTGGTTCAGGTTCATAAGCACCAGCGTAGTGCCGTTGAGGTAGCCCAGGGAGGACCCGGTGCACCACTGCTCTGCCCAGGACAGCGATCCCCTGCCCAGGTCCAGTTCCCGCCGGCATGCCAGTGCATCGCGGTAGAGGGACAAGTGCGACTCCGGTGACTCTGCCTGTACGTTCCGGGCCAGGTCACCAAAAGAGGACGGAATCGGCAGCCAGGGATCGTTGCCGGCGCCAAAGCCGAAGTGCGGTTCCCCGGAGTGCCAGGGCATCGGTACCCGGCAACCGTCGCGGCCAAGCCGCTCTCCGCCCGTGCGGGCGAAGGTGGGATCCTGGCGAAGGTCCCCGGGGATGTCAATGCCGTCCGGCAGACCCAGTTCCTCACCCTGGTAGAGGTAGGCGGCGCCCGGTAAGCCGAGCATGAACAGGGAAGCGGCGGCTGCGCGGCGCCGGCCCAGTTCATGGTCAGGCTGGGGATCCGTCGGGCCAATACCGTCGCCGTCCCGCGGGCCAAGCCCGTTATACCCAAAGCGGCTGGCATGGCGGACGACGTCATGGTTGGACAGCACCCACGTGCTGGGTGCGCCCACACCGTCCAGGACCGTCAGGGAGTCAGTGATCACCGAGCGCAGCCGGTATACGTCAAGGCCTGCGTGGAGGTACGGGAAGTTGAAGGCCTGGTGCATCTCATCCGGCCGGACCCAGTGGGCCAGCCGGTGCAGGTCCACGCTGGCCTCGGCGCAGAGGATCCGGTCCGGTCCGTATCCGTCCAGGATCCGCCGCCAGTTGCGGTAGATGTCATGGACGGCGGGCTGGCCGAACATGGGTGCCTCGTGCCCGGGGAACCCGTCGCTGCTGCCGCCGTCGGCGCGGCCACCCCATGCCGGCAGCCCCGGTGCCTTCACCAGCGCGTGGGCCACGTCCACCCGGAAACCGGAGACGCCGCGGTCCAGCCAGAAACGAAGCACCCGCTCGAACTCGGCGTGGACTGCCGGGTTGTCCCAGTTGAAGTCCGGCTGGGAGGAGTCGAACAGGTGCAGGTACCACTGGCCCGGGCGGCCGTCCACGCCCGCAACACGCGTCCATGCCGGGCCGCCGAAGTGGGACTGCCAGTTGTTGGGCGGTTCCGCCCCATCAGGTCCGGTTCCGTCCCTGAAGATGAACATGTCCCGTTCGGGGCTTCCGTCAGGCGCCGCGAGGGCTGCCTGGAACGCAGGGTGCTGGTCCGAGCAGTGGTTGGGAACGAGGTCGACAATGACACGCAGGCCCAGGCGGTGCGATTCAGCCATCATGACGTCGAAGTCTGCAAGGGTGCCGAAGATCGGATCCACGTCGCAGTAGTCGCTGACGTCGTAGCCGGCGTCCCGCTGCGGCGACCGGTAAAAGGGGGACAGCCAGACGGCGTCGACGCCCAGGTCTGCCAGGTGGGGGAGTTCCTGGGTAATTCCTGCCAGGTCTCCGACTCCATCACCGTTCAGGTCGCGGAAGGACCGAGGATAGACCTGGTAGATCACGGCGGAGCGCCACCAGCCGGGTGCAGTGTCGGCAGCATGGACGAGCGTCAGGGGACCAGCAACGGAGAAGGTGTCCTGGGTCACAGTATCGACAGACATGGGAGCCAGCTTAGCCGCGTCGGCAGATTAAATGAAAACGCTTCCATGAATGTTTCAGAGCAATCGCCGTCGAAGCTGTGCTTATACCGGTCGAAGAAGTGGAAGCGATTGCACAGTGGTGCGGGCCGGGTGTCCCTTGCGGCGACCTACACTGAAGGGGTGTGTCCGGGGATGGATGGAGGACTTGTGGGAAGCATTGTAGACGAGCTGGAAGGCATCCTGGCGCCGGGCCAGCTGGATGTCAGCGAGGTATCCCTCCGCCGGTATGCCATCGACCAGGCGCCCGTCATTGACTTCCAGCTTCCCCTGGCGGTGGTCTTCCCCGAGTCGGTGGCTGACGTCCAGGCGGTGGTGAAAGCCTGTTCCGCCAGCGGGGTGGCCATTGTTCCCCGCGGCGCCGGAACGGGCGTGTCGGGCGGGGCACATGCCACCAGGAACTGCATCATCCTGTCGCTGGAGCGGATGGACCGGATCATTGCCCTGCATCCGGACGATGAGACCGCCGTGGTGGAACCCGGGGTAGTGAATGCGGTCCTGAACGAAGCCGCGGCCGGCCACGGCCTTATGTACGCCCCGGACCCGGCCAGCTTCCGGAGCTCCACCATCGGGGGCAATGTAGCCACCAATGCAGGAGGGCTTCGGTGCGCCAAGTACGGGGTCACCAGGGACTCCGTCCTGGCGCTCGACGTCGTCCTGGCCGACGGCTCGCTCATCCACACCGGCCACCAGACCTTCAAAGGCGTGGCCGGCTATGACCTCACGGGCCTGTTCGTGGGCTCTGAAGGGACGCTGGGCATCGTCGTCGGAATCACCGTGCGGCTGAAGTACCTGCCGCGGGAGGTGCACACCGTAGCCGCCTTCTACCCGGACTTCCGGACGGCTGCCGCCGGTGTCCTGGCCGTGGGCAAGGCCCGCGTCCAGCCGGCCATCATGGAACTGCTCGACGGCGGCACCCTGGCCCAGCTCGATGACATCCATGGGTCCGACCTCACCGCCCGTGGGAAGTCCCTGCTGCTGGTCCAGACGGACGGATTCGGGGCTGCCGCGGAGGCCGACGTGGTGCGCCAGGTCCTCGCTGCCGGCGGGGCCACCGTGACCACCGAGGCCAGCGCGGAAGCGGAGCGGCTGGTGGAGCTGCGCCGGCACAGCAGGGGCACTGAGGTGGACGATGAGTACCGGGTCGGCGAGGACGTGGCCGTGCCCAGGTCCCGCCTGGTGGATTACGTGGCAGCGCTCGAAGCCATGGCCGACGCGCAGCGCGTGCACCTCAAAGTCGTGGCCCACGCCGGCGACGGAAACCTGCACCCCACATTTTGGGTCGACCGGCAAGGCGCAGATGTTGATCCGGGCGCGATGGAGCGGCTTCAGGTGGCGCTGGACGAATCGATCACGGTGGCCCTCTCCATGGGCGGCACCATCACCGGCGAACACGGCGTTGGCCAGTACAAGCTGCGGTGGCTGGGCCAGGAGCAGCCTGAGCCCGTCCGGGAATTGCAGCGAAGGATCAAGGAACTGTTCGATCCCGCAGGCATACTCAACCCCGGAAAGGCGATCTAGGACTTAGTCGTCCGAGTCCGGGTACTCGTCCACGGATTCATCGGCGCCATAGCGGGATTCCTCGTTTTCCACCTCAAGGATCTTCAGCAGTTCCGTGTCCGGGTTGAGCATGATCGCCGCCTCATCCCGCCGGTGCCGGAGAATCGAGTCGATGTAGGACTGGACGGCCTCGGCCAGGGGGATGTGCCGCTCCTGCTTTTCGGACATGTACCACCGGTGCTCCAGTACCTCGTGCACCACCTCGGCATGCTCCAGCTTGCCGGACAGGTCCCGGGGGATGGCCCGCACGATGGGCTCGAAGATCTGGCTTACCCACAGGTGGGCACTGTATTCCTCGTCCATTTCCGGGTTGTTGTCCGCCCGGAAGGAGTCCATGTCGTTGAGGAGCCGGCGGGCCTGGTTCTCCTGGGCGTCCAGGCCGGTGAGCCGGAGCAGGCGCCGCTGGTGGTGGCCGGCGTCCACCACCTTGGGCTGCAGCTGGATGGTGGAGCCGTTCTGGGTGGTCTTGATGGCGTATTCCTCGACGTCGAAGCCGAGCTCGTTCAGGCGCCGGATGCGCGCGCCCACCCGCCAGCGCTCGCCCAGTTCGAAGGATTCCTTCTCGGTGAGTTCCGCCCACAGCCGCCTGTAGCTGTCCATGATCAGCTCGCTGGTGGCCACCGGGTCCACCTTTTCCTCGATCAGGCCGCCGTCCAGGAGGTCCATGAGTTCGCCGGCGATGTTCACCCGGGCAATTTCGAGGTCGTACTCGCGCTGCCCGGTGGACAGGTCCGGGTAGAGCTCGCCGGTTTCGGCGTCCACCAGGTAGGCGGCGAAGGCGCCGGCGTCGCGGCGGAACAGGGTGTTGGAGAGGGAAACGTCGCCCCAGTAGAAGCCGATAAGGTGCAGCCGCACCATGAGCAGCGCCTGGGCATCAATAAGGCGGGTGAGGGTGTCCTTGCGCAGCATCTGCGAGAAGAGCGCACGGTAGGGCATGGAAAACTTCAGGTGGCGGGTCACCAGGACAGGGTTGAGCGGGCGGCCGTCGGGGGTAGTGCGGCCGGTGATGACCGCGACGGGTTCCACGCAGGGAACGTCCAGCCGGGCCAGTTTACGGAGCATGTGGTACTCGTGGCGGGCCACGTGTTCGGAGGTTTCCTTAATGGCGATGACCGAGCCGCCCAAATGGGCGAAGCGCACGATGTGCCGGGAAATACCACGGGGGAGCGCGGCCAGGTATTGGGCGGGCCATTCCTCCAGGGCGATGTGCCAGGGCAGGTCGAGCAGTTCAGGATCCGCCGCTGCCGCAGTGATGTTCAGCGATGAGGCGACGGGGGCGGCTTTGTTGTCATCAGCGCTGGCCGCCACGAACCGGGGCAGCTTACCGATCTGGGCGTAGTCGGTGGGTTCGTCGTGCCACTGGGCGCTGTGTTCCTCGGTCATGGGTCAATTCTTCCGTACTCGGGTCGGGGCGCCTAAATCCTGTCCAGGCAGGGGTTAAAGGCCGACGGCGGCCCGCACCATGGTGAAAAGGTGCGGGCCGCCGTTTAGTGCGTAGGTGGGTGGTCCCGGGTTTCGACAGGCTCAACCACCGTTTGGGCGGTGGAGATCAGTCGCCCAGGCGCAGGCCGGTCTTGGTGTCGAACAGGTGCACGTGGCCCGACTGCGGACGGACGTAGATGACCTCGCCCTTCATCGGAGGACGGCGGCCGTCGACGCGGGCCACGATGTCGTGGTCCTTGCCGTCCAGCGTGGTGTGGCCGTAAACGTAGGCGTCGGCGCCGAGCTCTTCGACGACGTCGACCTCAACCTTCAGGCCTTCACCGTGCGGAGCGGTTTCCAGGTCCTCCGGGCGGCTGCCCAGCGTGACGGTGGAGCCGTGTGCCTCTTCGAGGACGTCGCGCGGCACGGGGTAGACGGTGCCGCCGAACTGAACGCCGCCGTCGACGACGGGAAGTTCCAGCAGGTTCATGGCGGGGGAGCCGATGAAGCCGGCAACGAAAACGTTCTTCGGACGGTCGTACAGGTTGCGCGGGGTGTCAACCTGCTGCAGCAGGCCGTCCTTCAGCACAGCCACGCGGTCACCCATGGTCATGGCCTCGACCTGGTCGTGCGTCACGTAGACGGTGGTGACGCCGAGGCGGCGGGTCAGGGACGCGATCTGGGTACGGGTCTGGACGCGGAGCTTGGCATCCAGGTTGGACAGCGGCTCGTCCATGAGGAAGACCTGCGGGTTACGGACGATGGCGCGGCCCATGGCAACACGCTGGCGCTGGCCGCCGGAGAGTGCCTTCGGCTTGCGGTCCAGGTACTGCTCGAGGTCGAGGAGCTTGGCGGCTTCCCGGACGCGCTCGGCGCGTTCTTCCTTGGAGACACCGGCGATCTTGAGGGCGAAGCCCATGTTGTCGGCCACAGTCATGTGCGGGTACAGCGCGTAGTTCTGGAAGACCATCGCGATGTCGCGGTCCTTCGGCGGAACATCGGTGACATCGCGGTCACCGATCAGGATGCGGCCTGCGTTGACGTCCTCGAGGCCTGCGAGCATGCGCAGGGAGGTGGACTTGCCGCAACCGGAGGGTCCAACGAGGACCAGGAATTCGCCATCGGCGATGTCGATGTTGAGCTTATCGACGGCGGGCTTATCTGTGCCCGGGTACAGACGCGTAGCGTTATCAAAAGTAACTGTAGCCACAGTTATCAATCCCTTCACCGGCAGGTACGTGCCGGACGATCCGTTGTGAATGGTTCATGTTTATTCAGTTGTGTTCCTGCAAAGTGCTCCGCGGTTGGGCGCGGAGCACGGAATGACGCCGCACGCTTTGCTGTGCGCCACATCACACAAAGAGTATGCCAGAGCTTTCTCTTTTTAGCGCAAATGTTACGAACGTCACATGTGCCGCTGGCCACGTCCTAGCCGGACGCTGCCTGCGGGTCCTCCTCTGCAACGGCAATGCTCCGCGCCTGGAGCAATGCTTCCAGCAGTTCCGCAATATGGACCGGTGCCTCCACCCGGTACTGGGCATGGGTGAAGTCGAGGCCGACCTTGACGCCCACATCACCCGGCTCAAGCCGGCCAAAAGCGTCCTCGTCCGTGACGTCGTCGCCCGCGAACAGCACGGCGGTGGCTCCGGTGGCCTGCCGCAGGAAGGTGACACCCTCACCCTTTGAGGCGTTGACCACCGAGGTCTCCAGGACCCGCTTGCCTTCCTTCAGGTACACGCCCCTGCGGTCCTTGAGCACTGACCGTGCGGCGAGCACGGCGTCCTCGGCCACGTCATCCCCGGCCAGGCGGGTGTGCAGGACAACGCCGGCGGGTTTGTCTTCCAGGGATGTACCCGGAGCCTCGGCGACGATTGACGCCAGCTCCGCCCGAACTTCCTTAAGGAGAGCCTTCTGGTCCTCATCCAGGGCCAGTTCGGTGGAGCCCGGGCCCAGCCACGCTTCTGCCCCGTGGCTGCCGATCAGGAGGGTGTCCACCGGCGGGGAGGCGACTTCCCGGAGGCTGGCGAGGGCACGTCCCGAGATGAGTGCCGTCGTCGTGCGCGGCAGAACGGCGAGGCCAGCGAATGCCGCCGCCGTGCGCGGAAGGGGCCGTGCATCCTGCGCCCGTCCCACGATGGGGGCCATGGTGCCGTCAAAGTCCATGGCCACCAGCAGGTGCTCTGTGCGGGCTATCCGCCGGACCGCTTCGCGCAGTTCGGGGGACAATGCCAGTGGCGGCTTGGCGTGGCGGCCCTCAGGAGTCATCGCGGACCACCTTTTCGTCCAGTGCGCGCAGGAAGTCTGCGGACCAGTGGTCCACGTCGTGGTCCAGGATCTGCCGGCGCATGGACCGCATGCGCCGGGAGGCTTCGCGCGGGGTGAGCTCGACGGCGTTCATGATGGTGTTCTTGAGGCCGGCGATGTCGTGCGGATTGACCAGAAGGGCCTGCTTGAGCTGGTCCGCCGCGCCGGCGAATTCGCTCAGCACCAGCGCACCGTCGTTGTTGTTGCGGGCAGTGACGTACTCCTTGGCCACAAGGTTCATTCCGTCGCGCAGGGCAGTAACCAGCATGACGTCCGCGGCCAGGTAGAGCGCCACCATCTCCTCCACCGGATAGCTGTGGTGCAGGTAGCGGACGGCGGTGTTTTCGATCGTGTCATAGGTGCCGTTGATATGGCCCACAGTGCCCTCTACCTCTTCGCGCAGCAGCCGGTACTGTTCCACGCGCTCGCGGCTCGGGGAGGCCACCTGGATCAGGGTCGCATCGCCCACCGTCAGCCGCCCGTCCGCCAGGAGCTCTTCGAAGGCCTTGAGCCGGTGGCGGATGCCCTTGGTGTAGTCCAGCCGGTCCACGCCGAGCAGGATGGTCTTGGGATTGCCCAGGTCCTGCCGGATCTGCCGGGCGCGTTCAATGATGTCGGGCCTGGCGGCCAGCTCGGTGATCTGCTTGACGTCAATGGAGATGGGAAAGGCCTGGGCCCGGGCAATGTGCGTCAGCTTGCCGTTGTGGTCCTTGACGTGCACCTGCTGCTGCTTGACGCTGGCGCCGAGGAACCGCCGGGCGGAGCGCATGAAGTTGCCGGCATCGCTGACCCGCTGGAAGCCCACCAGGTCCGCGCCGAGCAGGCCGTCGATAATGGCCTGCCGCCACGGGAGCTGGGCGAATATTTCCGGCGGCGGGAACGGGATGTGGTTGAAGAACCCGATGCGCAGGTCAGGGCGGGCTTCGCGGAGCATCCGCGGTACCAGCTGCAGCTGGTAGTCCTGGACCCACACGGTGGCGCCGTGGTCCGCGTAGCGCACTACGGCGTCGGCGAACCGGCGGTTGACCCTCCGGTAGGCGTCCCACCAGGTCCGGTGGAATTCCGGCGGCGCAATAACGTCGTGGTACAGGGGCCAGAGGGTGGCGTTCGAAAAGCCCTCGTAATACAGCTCCACGTCGTCGGTGCTGAGCTGGACCGGGACGAGGTCCATGCCGCCGTGGCTGAACGGCTTCACGGTTTCGTCCGGCGCTCCGTGCCACCCGACCCAGGCGCCGTCGGTCTTGGTCATCATGGGGGCGAGCGCGGTCACCAGGCCGCCGGGGGAGCGGCGCCAGCCGGACCCGTCGTCGCTGTCATCCCCTGACGCCACGCGGTCGACGGGAAGCCTGTTGGAGACCACCATGAAGTCGTATTTGGTGTGGCCGGCGTGGCTGGAAGCGCTATGGCCGGCCGTCGCCGTGCCGGCGGGTTTTTCCTGGACAGGTGTTTGCATTGCGGCCCCCTGGGGTTGCTTGTGCCTCTAAGCCACCCTAGCCGGACGGAATCATCGGGGCTATTCGTCCGTTGGTCAACCCGGGGAATGGTTGAAACCGCAAGCTCCCAGTTTTCTCCCCTAAAATGTTTGGGGTGCCACCAAGTGGTCCCCCTTCGTCGACCGACCCAAGGAACTCATGAGCCCCGCAAACGAAGTACGTAAGTCCAAGGCTGAGCGAACCGCGGAGGCGCGGGAAAAGGCGCGCCTGATCCGGGAAGAGCAGTTAAAGAAGGACAAGCGCAACAAGCTGCTGATCGGCTGGGGCATCGTTGCAGCCGTGGTGGCCATCCTGGTGGTCGTGGCCCTCGTGGTCACCAACAGCATGAAGCAGAACGCCCCGATTGCGGAGCAGGGGCCCACCCCGGCCAACGCCAACGTGCACGGCGGCGTAACCCTGCTGGCCAACACGGATGTGGCTAAAACGGAGCCTGCCACGGTGGATGCGGCGTCCCTCGGGGACGCCCCGAAGACTCCGCCGGCCCAGCTTGCGGCTCCGGGTGCGGAAGCGGAGGCCGGCAAGCCGGTCAAGGTGGTCCTCTACATCGACTTCATCTGCCCCATCTGCAAGAACTTCGAAACGCAGTACAACGAACAGCTCACCTCGCTGCGCAACGAGGGGAAGATCACTGTTGAGTACCGCGCCCTCGGGTTCCTGGACAGCCGGTCCACCACCAACTACTCCTCGCGTGCCGCCAACGCCGCAGCGTGCGTGGTCAACGAGTCCCCGGAGAAGTACTCCGACTTCGTCAACGAACTGTTCGCCAAGCAGCCGGCCGAAGGCAGTGCAGGCCTGTCGGACAACGACCTGAAGAAGATGGCGTCCGACATGGGCGTGAACATCGATTCCTGCGTGGATGACAAGACCTACCGCCCCTTCGTTAAGTTCACCACCAAGGAAGCCGCGGCCATTGGCGTCACCGGCACCCCCACGGTGTTCGTCGACGGCAAGCAGTGGGGCAAGGGTGACAGCGCCCAGACCCCGTTCCCCGATTTCCTGCAGGCAGCGATCGCAGCCAAGGGCTAGGAACCAGCAGCAGGCAGGGGCCCGTTCCGGATGTCCGGGGCGGGCCCTTGCCGCATCCGGCGCCGGTCCGGCGGCGTTTTTACGCCCGGCGGGACTTGGGCTAACCTTATCTAGCGCCTTCACGGTGCCTGCCCCCAGGGGCACGCCTCCTTAGCTCAGTTGGCCAGAGCACCGCTCTTGTAAAGCGGGGGTCGTCGGTTCGAATCCGACAGGGGGCTCACGACAACCTCCGGGTTTAAGCTGGATCCATCCGAATGATCAGCCTGCTGACTAAAGGAGGATGGGTGCCATGCCCAAGACCGGCAAGAACGACCATGCCCGCAAGGACGAACTTCCCTCGACCCTGCAGCGTTCTGACCAGAAGGCCCAGGACACGTTCGCCAAGACCTATGATTCGGCCCTTGAGTCCTATGACCACGACGAACAACGGGCGGCCCGCGCAGCGTACGCCTCGCTGAAGCACAGCTACGAGAAGGTGGGCGACCACTGGGAGCCCAAGGAAAAACGCGGCCCGTCCGACAAACGTGCGGAGCAGGGCGTCCGTTCATCCGCATCCACCGCCGGCGGGGTGGATGCCAACGCCTCCAAGGAGCACCTGTACAAGCTGGCCAAGGAACTGGACGTCAAGGGCCGGTCGAAGATGGACAAGGAACAACTGGTCTCGGCGCTCCAAAAAGCCAACGACGCCGCTACCCGAAAAGCCCGCAGCAAATAGCCCCCGCTCTTGCCGTCCTGCCCGCCAGGGTGTCGAATCAGAGGACACATCCGGTCCGGTCGGCGATGATGCCAGGAGGTTCCAATGTCGGTGAAGAGCACCCGGGAGTCAGCGCGGGCGGCAGGCGGCAGGAACGGGCCTGAGGCAAAGCGTGCCGACCAGGCCTCCGGCATTGCTGCCCAGGATCCGGCACGGATCCGGAATGTGGCCCTGGTAGGGCACTCGGGCGCCGGGAAGACCCTGCTCATCGAGGCGCTGCTGGCAGCCAACGGCATGATCACCCGAAAGGGCTCCATCGCGGACGGCACGACGGTGGGGGATTCGGACCCCGCGGCGGTGCACCAGCAGCGGTCGGTCACGGTGTCCCTGGTGCCGCTGGTGGTGGATGACATCAAGGTGAACCTGCTGGACACGCCGGGGTACCCGGACTTCATCGGCGAGCTGCGCGCCGGGCTCCGCGCATCCGACGCCGCGCTGTTCGTGGTGTCCGCCGTGGACGGAATTGACGCGACCACCACCGCCCTGTGGGGTGAGTGCGCGCACATGGGGTTGCCGCGCGCCGTCGTCATCACCCGGATGGACCATCCGCGGGCAAATTACGACGGCGCCCTGGCCGCCTGCCAGAAAGCATTCGGCGACGGCGTCCTGCCGCTGTGCGTCCCGGTGCGGACCGGGGGCGAGGCCACCGGCCTGCTGGGCCTGCTCCCGCAGGAGGTGACGGACTACTCCAGCGGGGACGCCGCACCTGAAGTCCGCGCGGCGGAGGCAGACGAACGGGAGGAGGCCGCAACGGCCAGGGGTGCCCTCATCGAGGGCATCATCGCTGAAAGCGAGGACGAGACGCTGATGGACCGCTACCTGGAAGGCGGCGACATCGACACCGCAGCACTCGCTGCCGACCTGGAGACCGCCGTCGCCCGTGGTTCCTTCTTTCCGGTACTGCCCACGTCCGCCGTTACCGGGCTGGGTACGGCGGAACTGCTTGACCTGCTGGTGCGCGCCTTCCCGGCGCCCGTGGAACGCAACCTGCCGGATGCCACCGGCCTTTCGGGGGAGCCTGCCGGAAGCCTGGCCTGCGATCCGTCCGGTCCGCTCGCCGCCGAGGTGGTGCGGACCTCCAACGATCCCTTCCTGGGGCGCATCTGCCTGGTCCGGGTCTTTTCCGGGACCCTGCGCGAGGATTCGCCCGTCCATGTGGGCGGCCACGGCCTGGCCGACCGGGGCCACCAGGACCACGACACCGACGAGCGCGTGACCCACATCTACTCCCCGCTGGGCGCCACGCTGCGTCCCGTTCCCTACTGCGTGGCTGGCGACATGTGCGCCCTGGCAAAACTGGGCAGCGCCGAAACCGGGGACACCATTTCGGCGCGGGAGAACCCGCTCCTGCTGGCCACCTGGGAAATGCCCGAACCCCTGCTTCCGGTTGCGGTGGAAGCCGACTCCCGCAGCGACGAGGACGCGTTGGCGCGCAGCCTGGGGCGGATTGCGGCGGGCGATCCCACCCTGCGCGTAGACAGGAATGCCGAAACGCACCAGCTGGTGCTGTGGTGCATGGGTGAAGCCCACGCGGAGGTCGTCCTGGACCGGCTGCGGGACCAGGGCGTGAAGCTCCATACCGTGGACGTGGTGACCCCGCTGCGGGAGACTTTTGCCGCGCCCGCCACCGGCCACGGCCGCCACGTCAAACAATCCGGCGGCCACGGCCAGTATGCGGTGTGCGACATCGAGGTGGAACCGCTGGACAGGGGCGGCGGCTTCGAATTCGTGGACAAGACGGTTGGCGGCGTCATCCCGGGAACCTTCATCCCGTCCATCGAAAAAGGCGTCCGGGCGCAGATGGAAAAAGGGGTTTCAGCAGGCTTTCCCGTGGTCGACCTGCGCGTGACCCTGGTGGGCGGCAAGGCCCACAGCGTGGATTCCTCCGACGCCGCCTTCCAGGCAGCCGGCGCGCTGGCCCTGCGCGAAGCCGCGGCGGCTGGGAAGATCCAACTGCTGGAACCGGTGTCCTCGGTGTCCATCATGGTGGCCGATGAACATGTGGGCACGGTGATGAGTGACCTGTCCGGCCGCCGCGGGCGGCTCACCGGCACCACCTCGTCGGGGGAGGGGCTCACCGAGATCAGCGCCGAGGTCCCGGACCAGGAGCTCCTGCGGTACGCAGTGGAACTGCGGGCCCTCACCGCCGGCACGGGACGCTTCCGCCGGCAGTACCTGCGCCACGATCCCGTCCCGCCCAACTTCAGCCCGTCCTGATCCGGCCGGGCAGGAACACCTCCGCAGAGCGCCGCGCGCAGTGAACGCCGCAGCACGAAAGATCCAACGCATCTACCTGACACTGACGCTGGGAAACACCCTCGCGGCGTCGTTCATTTGGGGCATCAATACGCTGTTCCTGCTCGACGCCGGGCTGAACAACCTGGAGGCGTTCGCCGCCAATGCCTTCTTCACGGCAGGAATGGTGCTCTTCGAGGTCCCCACCGGCGTGGTGGCGGACAGCTGGGGACGCCGCGCGTCCTTCCTGCTGGGCACCGTGACCCTGGCCGGGTCCACGTACCTCTACTACGTGCTGTGGCAGTTGTCCGCGCCGTTCTGGTGGTGGGCAGCCGTGTCCGCGCTGCTGGGCCTGGGCTTCACGTTCTTCTCCGGGGCGGTGGAAGCCTGGTTGGTGGACGCGCTGCACTTTTCCGGCTACGACGGCGGCCTGGAAGCGGTGTTGGGCCGCGGCCAGATGGTGTCCGGCATCGCCATGCTGGCCGGTTCGGTGGCCGGCGGGGTGATCGCCCAGGCCACCAACCTGGGCGTGCCGTTCCTGCTGCGCGTCGCAGTCCTGGTGGCCATGTTCGCCGTCGCCTTCCTGCTCATGCACGACGTCGGCTTCACGCCGGAGCGTTCGGCCCACCCGCTGCAGGCCACCCGTGCCGTTCTTCGGGCGTCGGTGGAGGGAGGCCTGGGCAATCCGCCGGTGCGGTACATGATGCTGGCCGCCCCGTTCACCGAGGGCGTTGCCTTCTACGTCTTCTATGCCCTGCAGCCCTACCTGCTGCAGCTCTTCGGCGATCCCAGGGCGTACTCCATCGCGGGCCTGGCAGCAGCCATCGTGGCAGGCGCGGACATCCTGGGCGGATTTCTGGCTCCGCTGGTCCGGAAGCTGGTCCGCCGCCGCACCACCGTGCTGATCATTTCCACCATCTCCAGCGCAGTGGTCCTGGTGGTGCTCCTGGCCACCAGTATTTTTTGGCTGGCCCTGGTGCTCCTGGCGCTGTGGGCCGTGGTTGCCTCGGCCGGCACACCGGTGCGCCAGGCCTACCTCAACGACATGATCGCCTCGAAGCAGCGGGCCACGGTGCTGAGCTTCGCCTCGCTTATGGGATCGAGCGGGGGAGTGGTGGTGCAGCCCGTGCTGGGCCGGGCCGCGGACATCTACGGCTATCCCGCCTCGCTGGCCATGGGTGGTGCCATCCAGCTGCTTGCCGCGCCTTTCATCCTGCTGAGCCGGCGGCGGCGGGCCCCCGCCGACGTGGCCAGCGGTGCGGCCGCCGCGTGAACACCCTCGGTGAACGGCGGGGCCACAACGCGAAGGCTCCCGGGGCCCGGGACGTTTTGTCCGGGGCTCCGGGAGCCATCAGGGCGTGCGGCGTGGTGCTGCGTCCTTGCGGGGGCCTACTTGACGCCGGCCTCGACCGTTTCGGTGGGCGCCGGGGCAGGTTTCTCCTCGGCCGGCGGTGGTGAGGTCTTCAGCTTGAAGCGCTTCCCCAGCTCGCCGCCGCCGCCGCTGCGGTTCTTGTTGAAGATGTCGAAACCGACGGCGACGAGCAGCACCAGGCCCTTGATGAGCTGCTGGTAGTCCGTGCCCAGGCCCAGGATGGACATGCCGTTGTTGAGCACGCCCATGATGAGGCCACCGATCATCGCCCCGGCCACCGTTCCGATGCCGCCGGTGACGGCGGCGCCGCCGATGAAGGCTGCGGCGATCGAATCCAGCTCGAAGCCCGTTCCACCGGCCGGCTGTGCCGAGTTGAGCCGGGCAGTGAAGACAAGGCCGGCCAGCGCGGAAAGAACGCCCATGTTCACGAAGAGCCGGAAGGTGACGGTCTTGGTCTTGATCCCGGAGAGCTCGGCGGCGTGGAGGTTGCCGCCGATGGCGTAGGTGTGCCGGCCGAAGACGCTGTTGTTCATCAGGGCGGTGTAGGCGATGACCAGGGCGGCAAGGACCACCAGGACGATTGGCGTGCCCCGGTAGGACGCCAGGAGGAACGTGATGATCAGCATGAGCAGCGCGGTGAATGCGGTCTTGATGACGAACCAGACCAGGGGCTCGCTTTCGAGGTCGAACTTCCGGCGGATGCGCCGTTCCTTGAGGGCCTGGATGAGCAGGGCCGCCGTGGCGCCGACGCCCAGGATGACGGTGAGCCATTCCAGGACGGATGTGCCGCCGGAAATATCCGGAAGGAAGCCGCCGCCCAGGGCCCGCAGTTCGGCCGGGAAGGGGGTGATCTGCTGGTTCTTCAGCGTGATGAGCGTCAGGCCGCGGAAAATCAGCATGCCCGCCAGCGTGACGATGAAGGCCGGGATGCCCACGTACGCGATCCAGTAGCCCTGCCAGGCGCCGACGAGGGCGCCGACCAGCAGGCAGGCGGGGATCGCGGCCCACCAGGGCCAGCCCCAGTGCACGATCATGACGCCGGCCACGGCGCCGATGAACCCCGCCACCGAGCCGACGGAAAGATCAATGTGGCCGGCGATGATCACCATGACCATGCCGATGGCGAGGATGAGGATGTAGCTGTTCTGGACCACCAGGTTGGTGACGTTCTGCGGTTCCAGCAGGATTCCGCCGGTCAGTCCCTGGAACAACAGGACGATCAGGATCAGGGCTACGAAGATGCCAACCTGGCGGAGGCGGCTGGTGAGGAATCCGAGCGATTCTCGTAAGGCGGACATTTCGCTATTCCTTCTCTTTGGTCATGTAGTGCATCAGGGTTTCCTGGGTGGCCTCGGCGATGGGTACTTCGCCGGTGATGTGGCCCGCGGCGAGGGTGTAGATGCGGTCGCAAATTCCCAGGAGTTCGGGAAGCTCCGAGGAAATGACGATCACGGCTTTTCCTTCCGCCGCGAGTTTGGCGATGATCGTGTAGATCTCGTATTTGGCGCCGACATCGATCCCGCGGGTGGGTTCGTCGAGGATGAGCACGTCAGGATCCGAAAACATCCATTTACTCAGCACCACTTTTTGCTGGTTGCCGCCGGAGAGCTTTCCGGTAATGGCGGCAACCGAAGGCGCCTTGATGTTCATGCTCTTCCGGTAGCCGTTGGCCACCACGGTTTCCTGGTTCTTGTCCACAAAGCCGCGTTTGGCGAGCTTGCGCAGTGCCGCCAGGGAGATGTTGCGCTTGATGTCCTCGATGAGGTTCAGGCCATAGTGCTTGCGGTCCTCCGTGGCGTACGCGATGCCGTGCCGGATCGCGTCCGAGACGGTGGCAGTATTGATTTCCTCGCCGTACTTGTAGACCTTGCCTGAGGTGGCGGTGCCATAGGTGCGGCCGAAAACGCTCATGGCAAGTTCAGTGCGCCCGGCGCCCATCAGCCCGGCCAGGCCCACCACTTCGCCTTTCCTGACATGCAGGTTGGCGTTCCGGACCACCATGCGGGTGTGGTCCTGGGGGTGGCGCACCGACCAGTCCTCGATCCGGAGGACTTCTTCGCCGATGTTCGGCTCGCGGTCCGGGTAAAGGCTCTCAAGGTCCCTGCCAACCATTCCGCGGATAATCCGTTCCTGGGTTATCTGGCCTTCGTCCAGGCGCAGGGTCTCGATGGTCCTGCCGTCCCGGATGATGGTGACGGCGTCGGCCACCTTGCGGATTTCGTTGAGCTTGTGGCTGATGATGATACTGGTGACGCCCTGGCCCTTGAGGTGGAGGATCAGGTCCAGCAGGTGGCCGGAATCCTCATCGTTGAGGGCGGCCGTGGGCTCGTCCAGGATCAGCAGCTTCACTTCCTTGGAGAGCGCCTTGGCAATTTCCACCAGCTGCTGCTTGCCCACGCTGATGTGCTGCACAGGCGTGACCGGGTTTTCGTCCAGGCCCACGCGGGCCAACAGCTTTGCTGCCTCGAGGTTGGTCTTCCGCCAGTCCACCCATCCATTGGTGGCCTGTTCATTGCCGAGGTAGATGTTTTCGGCGATCGACAGGTACGGGCTCAGGGCCAGCTCCTGGTGGATGATCACGATTCCGCGCTTTTCGCTGTCCGAAATGCTGGAGAAGTTGCAGGGTTCGTTTTCGAAGAGGATGTCCCCCTCGAAGGTGTTGTGTGGATAGACGCCGGACAACACCTTCATGAGGGTTGATTTGCCGGCTCCGTTCTCTCCGCAGATGGCGTGGACTTCTCCACGGTTAACATCCAGGGTGACGTCCTGCAGCGCCTTAACGCCGGGAAACGTCTTGGTGATTCCTCGCATCTGAAGAATGGGTGTGTTCATCGTCAATTCCCACTGACTGGTCGAAGCTTGGCCTGGCTGCTGCTGCAGGAGGCTGCGGGAGGGGCTGTGGCCGGACGGAGGGTCCGGCCACAGCCCCCGACGCCGGCTACTTGACGTCGGCGTCGCTGTAGTAACCCGAGTCGATCAGTTCCTTCTTGTAGTTGTCCTTGGTGATGATCACGGACTTCAACAGGAAGGCCGGAACGACCTTGACCTTGTTGTTGTAAGTCTTGGTGTCGTTGGTTTCCGGTTCCTGGCCCTTGAGGACAGCGTCAACCATCTTGACGGCCTGGGCGCCGAGCTGGCGGGTGTCCTTGAAGATGGTGGAGTACTGCTCGCCGGCGATGATGGACTTGACGGAGCCCTTCTCGGCGTCCTGGCCGGTGACTACGGGCAGGCTTCCCTTGGCGTAGCCGCCGGTGCTGGTCAGGGCCGAGATAATGCCGATCGAGAGGCCGTCATAAGGGGAGAGCACGCCATTCAGCTTGGTGCCGGAGCTGTAGGCGGAGGTGATGATGTCCTCCATGCGCTTCTGCGCCACGGGTGCCTGCCAGCGCAGGATGGCGGCCTGCTCAAATTTGGTCTGGCCGCTGGGGACCTTCAGGGTGCCGGCATCCATGTACGGCTTCAGGGTGTCCATGGCGCCGGTCCAGAAGAAATTGGCGTTGTTGTCGTCGGGGCTGCCGGCGAAGAGTTCGATGTTGAAGGGGCCCTTGCCCTCCACTTTCTTGCCGCTGGCATCGAGGAGGCCCAGGCCGGTCAGCAGGGACGTGGCCTGCTGGACGCCTACGGTGTAGTTGTCGAAGGTGGTGTAGTAGTCCACGTTCGGGGTGCCGTTGATGAGGCGGTCGTAGGCGATGACCTTGACGTTCTGCTCCTTGGCCTTGGCCAGGACGTCGGTCAGGGTGGTGCCGTCGATGGCGGCGATGATCAGGGCCTTGGCGCCCTTGGTCAGCATGTTCTCGATCTGCGACACCTGCGTGGGGATGTCGTCGTTGGCGAACTGGAGGTCAGTCTTGTAGCCGAGGTCCTTCAGTGACTTTTCCACGTTGGCGCCGTCGGCAATCCAGCGCTCGGATGTCTGGGTGGGCATTGAGATGCCGACCAAGGAATCGCTCGGCTTTGCCGTGCCGCTGGACTCACTGGCACCGCCGCGGGCGCCGCAACCGGTGGCGCCCACCGTCAGGGCGAGGACAAGGGCCGCCGCGCCCATGAGTTTTTTAATTCTCACCATTATCTCCTTCCGCGGCAGCACTGCCGCGAAGTGTTGTTGGACCCGAAAGCAGCGATGCTCGTGGTCCTGGCCACATGGTTGATGTGTCGGTTCAATATAGACTGATTTGTGAACGCTAACAAGAGCGGCCTTCCGGAACCTTCCAAAATGCCGGGCCTTCATTGACTTCTTCTTTGTTAGCGTTCACACTTGCTGCAGCACCCAGCTTGACCCCGACCCCTACAAACCCGGTAATGAGGCCGTTGCCTCCCGGGACGGAGGCAACCACATGCCAGACACGTTGTTTACTTCCAGCTCCGAGCCCCGCCACGACCATTGCGTCATCGGGGTGGACTATGGGACCCTTTCGGGCCGTGCCGTGGTGGTGCGGGTCCGTGACGGCAAGGAGCTCGGCAGCGCCGTCCATGAGTATCCGCACGCGGTGGTGACCGATGTCCTGCCCAAAGACACCGCGGGCGACGACGGCGCGCGGCTTCCGGGGGAGTGGGCGCTGCAGGTGCCCAATGACTACCGGGAGGTCCTGCGTACCGCGGTGCCCGCCGCGGTGGCCAATGCGGGGATCGACCCGGCCGCCGTCGTCGGAATTGCCACCGACTTCACCGCCTGCACCATGGTGCCCGTGAAGGCTGACGGTACGCCGCTGAATGAAGTGGCCGGATTCGGGAACCGGCCGCATGCCTATGTAAAGCTGTGGCGCCACCATGCCGCCCAGGGGCAGGCCGACCGGATCAACCGGCTCGCCGCCGAACGGGGCGAGGACTGGCTTCCGCGCTACGGCGGCCTGATCTCGTCGGAGTGGGAGTTCGCCAAGGGCCTGCAGCTGCTGGAAGAAGACCCGGAGGCCTATGCCGCCATGGACCGCTGGGTGGAGGCGGCGGACTGGATCGTCTGGCAACTCTGCGGCACCTATGTCCGCAATGCCTGCACTGCCGGCTATAAGGGCATCTACCAGGACGGCCGGTATCCGTCGGAGGATTTCCTGGCCGCCCTGAATCCGGACTTCAAGGACTTTGTCAGTTCCAAGCTGGAGCACACCATCGGCCGGCTGGGCGATGCCGCCGGCACCCTGACGGCGGAGGCCGCGGCCTGGACCGGGCTGCCTGAGGGCATCGCCGTGGCGGTGGGCAACGTTGATGCGCATGTGACGGCCCCCGCGGCGAAGGCTGTGGACGCGGGCCAGCTGGTGGCCATCATGGGCACCTCCACCTGCCACGTCATGAACGGCACGGAACTGCGCGAAGTTCCCGGGATGTGCGGGGCAGTGGACGGCGGCATCGTGCCGGGAATGT
Source organism: Arthrobacter sp. NQ7 (assembly GCF_029581595.2). NCBI lineage: Bacteria > Bacillati > Actinomycetota > Actinomycetes > Micrococcales > Micrococcaceae > Arthrobacter > Arthrobacter sp. NQ7. The sequence goes on from NZ_JARFXU020000032.1 coordinate 21,235, forward strand.
GGGGCTACGAGGCCGGGCAGTCAGGGGTGGGGGATATCTTCGGCTGGTTCACCAAGTACGGCGTCCCGCCCGAATACCACCAGGCTGCCAAGGATGCGGGCCTGGGGATCCACGGATACCTGACCGAACTGGCGTCCCGGCAGGCGATCGGGGAACACGGCCTCATCGCGCTGGACTGGCACTCGGGGAACCGATCCGTGCTGGTGGACCATGAGCTGTCCGGCATCGTGGTGGGCCAGACCCTCGCCACAAGGCCCGAGGACACCTACCGTGCCCTGCTGGAGGCCACGGCCTTCGGGACCCGCACCATCGTGGATGCCTTCCGCGACGCCGGCGTTCCGGTCAAGGAGTTCATCGTGGCCGGCGGACTGCTCAAGAACAAGCTCCTGATGCAGATCTACGCGGATGCCACGGGGCTGCAGCTCTCCACCATCGGCTCGGAGCAGGGCCCGGCGCTGGGATCGGCGATCCACGCCGCCGTCGCCGCCGGTGAATACGCGGACATCCGGGAAGCGGCCGCCGCCATGGGTGCCGAACCCGGCGAGGTGTACACGCCGATCCCGGAAAACGTGGCCGCCTACGAGGAACTGTTCCAGGAGTACAAGGCGCTGCACGATTACTTCGGCCGCGGCGGCAACGAGGTGATGCACCGGCTCAAGGCCATCCAGCGAAGGGCGGCCGGCTCCCTGCTGGGTTCCGGCGCTGCTGCCGTCGAGGTGTCCGCATGAGCGCCGGAACCGGAGCCGAAGCCGTCATCCTGGAAACCATCGGAAGGATCCGCCGGGAAGTGTGTGCGCTGCACGCCGAGCTCACCCGGTACGAACTGGTGGTGTGGACGGCAGGGAACGTCTCTGCCCGGGTGCCGGGCACCGACCTCATGGTCATCAAGCCCTCCGGCGTCTCCTACCAGGAACTGACGCCGGAGCAAATGATCGTGACCGACCTGCACGGCACCCCCGTCAGGGGGACCAACCTCGGTGGCGGCGGCACCGTGGACTGGGGCAATCCGCCGCTGTCGCCGTCCTCGGACACGGCGGCGCACGCCTATGTGTACCGGCACATGCCCGAGGTGGGCGGGGTGGTGCACACGCACTCCACCTACGCCACGGCCTGGGCCGCCCGGGGAGAAGCCATCCCGTGCGTCCTGACCATGATGGGCGATGAGTTCGGCGGGGAGATTCCGGTGGGGCCGTTTGCGCTGATCGGGGATGACTCGATTGGCCACGGCATCGTGGAGACGCTGAAGAACTCGAATTCGCCGGCGGTCCTGATGCAGAACCACGGCCCCTTCACCATCGGCAAGGACGCCCGCTCCGCGGTGAAGGCTGCGGTGATGTGCGAGGAAGTGGCCCGCACCGTCCACATTTCCCGGCAACTGGGCGAACCCCTGCCCATCGACCCGAGCCACATTGATTCGCTCTACTCCCGCTACCAGAACGTCTACGGCCAGTAATTCAACGCCGTCCCCCTTATAACTTTTCAGGAGAACCCATGAGTACCGCAGCAAACACCTCCCTCGACGGCTACGAGGTCTGGTTCCTCACCGGCAGCCAGCACCTTTACGGCGAGGAAGTCCTGAAGCAGGTGGCCGCGCAGTCACAGGAGATCGCGAACCAGCTGAACGCCTCCTCCGCCGTGCCCGTGCGGATTGTGTGGAAGCCGGTCCTGACCGACTCGGACGCCATCCGCCGCACCGCGCTGGAGGCGAACTCGGATGACTCGGTCATCGGCGTCACCGCCTGGATGCATACCTTCAGCCCGGCCAAGATGTGGATCTCCGGCCTGGACCTGCTGCGCAAGCCGCTGCTGCACCTGCACACCCAGGCCAACCGCGACCTGCCGTGGGCGGACATCGACTTCGACTTCATGAACCTGAACCAGGCCGCGCACGGCGACCGCGAGTTCGGGTACATCCAGTCCCGGTTGGGCATCGCCCGGAAGACCGTCGTCGGGCACGTCTCCAACCCCGGGGTGGCACGCCAGGTGGGGTCCTGGCAGCGCGCCGCCGCCGGGTGGGCCGCCGTCCGGAGCCTGAAGCTCACCCGTTTCGGGGACAACATGCGCAACGTCGCCGTCACCGAAGGCGACAAGACCGAGGCCGAGCTGCGGTTCGGCGTCGCGGTGAACACCTGGTCCGTCAACGAGCTCGCCGACGCCGTGCACGGCGCCGCGGAGTCCGACGTCGACGCCCTGGTGGCCGAGTACCAGGACCTTTATGACGTGGTGCCGGAGCTCCGCGCGGGCGCGGCGCGGCACGATTCGCTGCGGTACGGCGCCCGGATCGAACTGGGCCTGCGGAGCTTCCTGGAGGCCAACGGCTCGGCGGCGTTCACGACGTCCTTCGAGGACCTGGGCGCGCTCCGGCAGCTTCCGGGCCTGGCGGTGCAGCGGCTCATGGCCGCCGGGTACGGCTTCGGCGCCGAGGGCGACTGGAAGACCGCCATCCTGGTCCGCGCCGCGAAGGTCATGGGTGCCGGCCTGCCCGGCGGCGCGTCCCTGATGGAGGACTACACCTACCACCTGGAACCGGGCTCCGAAAAGATCCTCGGCGCGCACATGCTCGAGGTCTGCCCGTCCCTGACGGCCGCGAAGCCGCGGCTGGAGATCCACCCGCTGGGCATCGGCGGCAAGGAAGATCCGGTCCGGCTGGTGTTCGACGCCGATGCCTCCCCGGGCGTCGTCGTCGCCCTGTCCGACATGCGGGACCGTTTCCGCCTGGTGGCCAACGCCGTCGACGTCGTCCCCCTGGACCAGCCGCTGCCCAACCTGCCCGTGGCCCGCGCCCTGTGGGAACCGAAGCCGGACTTCGCCACCTCCGCCGCCGCCTGGCTCACCGCCGGCGCCGCCCACCACACCGTGCTCTCCACCCAGGTGGGCATGGACGTCTTCGAGGACTTCGCCGAGATCGCCAAAACCGAACTGCTCACCATCGACGAAGACACCACCATCCGCCAGTTCAAGAAAGACCTGAACTGGAACGCCGCCTACTACAAACTCGCCGGCGGCATCTGACCCATGCCACCGCTGAGGACGGGACGCCCGCGGCTGCCAACGGCAAGAACCCTGTGACCCGCGGCAGGCGGCGGCTGCCGAGGCTTCAGGACGTGGCAGGGCTGGCCGGGGTCTCGCACCAGACCGTGTCCCGCGTGGTCAACCGGCACCCCAGCGTGAGCACGGCGACCAGGGAAAGGGTGGAAGCGGCGATCGTGGAGCTGGGGTACCGCCGCAACACCGCCGCCAGGAGCCTGGTCACCCGGCGCTCTCAGACCATCGGAGTCCTGGGCAGCGAGCTCTCGCACTACGGCCCCGCCAATACGCTGCTGGGGGTGGAACGCGCTGCCCGGGACGCAGGCTACTTCGTGAGTGTCGCCGCGCTGCGGGAAGTCCGGCGGGACGCCATCCTGGACGCCGTGGGTCATTTCCTGGACCAGTCGGTGGACGGGATCGTGGTGATCGTGCCGCACCTTGCCACGCTGGCCGCGCTCGCGGAACTTCCCATCGGGGTTCCGGTGGTGGCTGTGGGTCCCGAGGGAACCGACACCGTGGGTGGTGTCAGGGTGGACCAGCGGCGCGGCGCCGAACTGGCCATACGGCACCTCATCGGGCAGGGGCATGTCCGGATTGGGCACGTGGCGGGACCCCAGGACTGGATTGACGCCGTGGCCCGCGCCGACGGCTGGCGGTCCACCCTGGAGGCCGCGGGACTTGCCGCCGACCTTGTCACCGAGGGCGACTGGAGCGCCGGCAGCGGCTACACGATCGGACGGCGTCTTGCTGCTGCGCGCAGCGCGACCGCAGTTTTCGTGGCCAACGACCAAATGGCTCTGGGTGTCCTGTGTGCCTTGAATGAGGCCGGCATCAGGGTGCCCCAGGACGTGTCGGTGGTGGGCTTCGATGACCAGCCGGAAGCCGGCTACTTCAGCCCGCCGCTGACGGTGGTGCGCCAGGACTTTGAAGAACTGGGCCGGCAGTGCGTCCAGATGATGCTCGCGGCGCTGGATGGCCCGGAGGGGCCGCGGACGCTGGTGGTGGAACCCGAACTCGTCCTGCGGAGCAGCACGGCACCGCCGGCCGGCTGAGGCAACGCAGGAGAGTTAATCCGGGGGAGACGGCCACGAAACGTGCCCACAACATTGCCTGCGTACGTTTCAGGCATGACGGCAAACCTGCTCACCCGGCTGCGCGGCTGGGCCCTGGACATCTTCACCTACGAATCGGAGTCCCAGGCTGCCGGCGCCATGGCCGACGCCACCCGGTGGGGTTGGCTGCCGGCCCTGAGCGGCGTGTCCGTTGGGGCCGGCCATGCCCGCTCCGAGCATGCCCGGACAGGGCCTGCACCAGGTGATATGTCTCCTTGACCACACTATTGCGCCGGTAGCGGGATCATGCCCTAAACTGCTGCACTGAGGTGCCTGAAATGGCGCTGTGCAGCAACGAAAGTGAACACGCTATGGCTACCGATTACGATGCTCCACGCAAGCAGGAAGAAGAGTCGCCTGCTGACTCTCTCGAGGCCCTCCAGGCGTCCCGGAGCGGCAACGCGCAGACCGCAGTTATCGATGTCGACGAGAACGACACCGCTGAAGGTATCGACCTCCCCGGGGCCGACCTGTCCAACGAGGAACTGACCGTCATTGTGGTTCCCGAGCAGTCCGACGAGTTCACCTGCTCGTCGTGCTTCCTGGTCCGCCACCGCTCCCAGGTTGCCCGCGAAAAGGACGGCCTGAAGTACTGCCGCGACTGCGAGGGCTAAGCTCCTTCCTGGATTTTCCCTGCGCCGGCCACCTCCTGGAGGTGGCCGGCGCTGTTGTGTCTCCCGCCGCCGTCGTTACCAAAATGCCCCCTCGTTTCCCGGTTCGGGGACTCCTACGCTGGAAACATCCAATGGCTTCTATTCGTGGATGGCACGGCAATGAAGAAGTTCTGCGTCTGGCTTGCGGCAATCCTTTTAGCCGCAGGCCTGGGTTTTGTGGCGGCGGGGCCCGCGTCCGCGGCCACGCCGTACTGCGGACTCACCTGGGGTTCGCTGCTGAAGACGGACGGCGCCATGAGCGGCGTGCCCGTAACCAACGTCCGGACCGGGCAGCATTACTGCTTCGACCGGCTGGTGGTCGACCTGGGCGGCATGCCCGCACCCGGCTACAGCGTCCGCTACGTAGGACAGGTGATCCAGGACGGCTCCGGGGCAGTGGTGCCTGTGCGGGGCGGCGCCCGGCTCCAGGTCGTCGTCAAGGCCCCTGCCTATGACAACAACGGCCAGCCCACCTACACCCCCGCCGACAAGGCCGGGCTCGCCAATGTTTCGGGTTACCAGACCTTCCGGCAGGTGGTGTGGGCCGGAAGCTTCGAGGGCCAGACAACTATCGGCCTGGGCGTGCGTGCCCGGTTGCCGTTCCGGGTGTTCACCCTTGACGGACCCGGGGCAGGCTCCCGCCTGGTGGTCGACGTCGCACACTACTGGTGAAAGCGCAAAGGTGCCGTGCCCCTGACGGGGCACGGCACCTTTGTTTCGCAGCTGGGTTACTCGGGAACCACCAGGGCGGGGGTGTCCCGCTTGAGGGTGTCGCCGCGGAAGAATCCGGGATGGGTGCGTGACATGACCAGCATGACGACGGCGCCCAGGGCCAGGATGCCGATGCCCAGGATGAACACCAGTCCCACGCCGAACACCTCGGAACCGCTGCCGAACTCGGGTGCCAGGCTGTCGATGGCGGTCTGGACGAACACCACGAACAGTCCCACGCCGCCCACCACCGGGCACACCAGCCGGAGCAGGAAGTGCCGCACGCTGTTGAACAGGCTGTGGCGGAAGTACCAGGTGCAGGCCAGGGCGGTGAGCCCGTAGTAGAAGCAGATCATCAGGCCCAGGGCCAGGATGGTGTCATTCAGGACGTTTTCGCTGACCACGTGCATCACGGCGTAGAACCCCGCGGACATGACGCCGGCGGCAATGGTGGCGAAGCCCGGCGTCGAGAACTTTTTGCTGATCCGGCTGAAGGGCTCCGGCAGGGCGCCGTAGTGGGCCATGGCCAGGAGGCTGCGGGACGGTGACATGAAGGTGGACTGCAGCGACGCGGCGGAGCTGGAGAGCACGGCGAGGGACATCAGGATGGCGAACGGGCCCATGATGGGTGAGGCCAGCGCCGTGAAGATGTTCTCGTGGTTTTCCGCGTTGTTCAGGCCGTTGCCGGTATCACCGACGCCGGCAAACATCATGGTGGCGATGCTGACCAGGAGGTAGATGGCCAGGACGATGACGGCGGTCAGGGTGCCGGCCACACCGGCGGTCTTCTTGCCGTTGGCGGTTTCCTCGTTGACCGTGAGGCAGACGTCCCAGCCCCAGTACACGAAGATGGACAGCGAGATGCCGGCCGCGATCTGCCCGAAGGTTTCGATCTTGGTGACGTCGAACCAGTCCCAGCTGAACGGGATGGCCGTCTCTGAGCTCGACCAGTTGGCGAAGGCCATGGCGACGAACAGGCCAAGCACCAGCAACTGGAAGCCCACCAGGCTGTACTGCACCAGCTTGGTGGTGTGCAGGCCGCGGTAGCTGACCCAAACGGCCAGTGCCACGAAGACGAAGCACGTCAGGACGTTCAGGGCTTTGTTGTCCGCCAGGTCCGCCAGTTCGGCGGAACCGGTGAGCTGGGACAGGAAGAGGTAGAAGAAGTCGACGGCGACGCCGGCCAGGTTGGACAGCACGATGATGTTGGCGGCCAGCAGGCCCCAGCCGCCCATCCAGCCGATCCAGGGTCCAAAGGCTTTGGTCACCCAGGTAAAGGTGGTGCCGCTGTCGGGGGAGTCGGCGTTGAGCTCCCGGTAGGCGAGCGAAACCAGGATCATCGGAATGAACCCGATCAGGAAGATAACGGGCAACTGGAGGCCGGCTTCGTTGACGGTGGGTCCCAGTGCGCTGGTGAGGGTATAGGCGGGGGCAATGGTTGAAATGCCGAGGACGACGACGGCCAGGAGCCCGAGCTGCCCGCCCTTGAGTCCCTTGGCACTGACGCCGTCCGTGGACGGTGCGTGGGCGTGCGGACCGGGTTTGGCCGTACTGGTGCGGATTGTCTCTGTCATGGCACCACTTTCTGGAAGGCTGTGAGACGGAGGTCACTATATGAATGGCGTTCATTTAGTATGGGGGTGCCGGGCTGCGGATGCAAGATGAAATATGAATCACATTCGTTTATGACTCATCTTCAGAATTAGTAAGCTCACTGAGAAATTCGCGGATACCCTGCCGCCACCCCATCCGTGGCTGGTAGCGTCTGCCTTATTGGACCACCAGAGGAGGATGCATGAAAGCTTCACCGACACTGACCAACAACCTGCAGGCCGTACTTGCCGACCTCATCGAGCTCCACGTGCAGGGTAAGCAGGCGCACTGGAACATCGTGGGCACCAACTTCCGCGACCTCCACCTGCAGCTTGATGAGATCGTCGACGCCGCCCGCCAGTTCGCGGATGACACCGCCGAACGCATGCGCGCCCTGCATGCCCTTCCCGACGGCCGCAGCTCCACCGTCGCCGAAACCACCAGCCTGGCCCAGTTCCCCGACGGACTGATCAGCACAACGGATGCCATCGAGCGGATCGTCGCCGCCATGGAGGCCGCCGTGGGCACCATGCGCAAGGTCCATGACGAAGTGGACGAAGAAGACCCCACGTCGGCTGACCTGCTGCACGAGTTCATCGCCCGGCTGGAGCAGTTCGCCTGGATGGTGCAGGCGGAAAACATGAAGCCGACCGCCAAGGTCACCGCCGCCGACTCCAAGTAGCCGGCAGCCACCGCCATCGGCGTGGCGCCCTTTGCAGGGCAATCCCCCTGCAAAGGGCGCTTTTTTCTGCCCCGGCTAGGAAGCCTTCGGCACTCTCCGAAGGACGACGGCGGCCAGGACTGCCGCCGCCGCCATCAGGACCAGCCCAATCGCCGCGGTGATGTGCACGCCGGAGTCGAAGGCGGCGGCTGCGGCATCCCTGGTCAGCTCCGCCAGTGGAGCGGGGAGGCCGGCCGCCGCTTCCACCGCCCCGGCCAGGGTTTCCCTGGCGTTGTGCAGGCCGGGGCCCGGCAGTATTTCCTCCACCCCTGCGGGCAGCCGCAGGTTTTGCTGGTAGGAGGCGGTCAGGATGGAACCCAGCACCGCCGTCCCCAGCAGAGATCCCACCTCATAGCCCGTTTCCGAGATCGCAGCAGCGGCCCCGGATTTCTCCGGCGGCGCTGAGCCCAGGATGAGGTCGTTGGATATTGTTTCCGCCGTGCCGACACCCAGCGCCAGGACCAGCAGGGCTGCCAGCAGCAGCGCGGGGCCGCCGTCGTGGTTCCCGAAGGCAACCATGCTGTAGCCCGCGGCGCTGAAAGCCAGGCCCGCCGCCACCACTGCCCCGGGACGCACCTTGCGGACCAGGGGAACCACGACCAAACCCGACACAACCGTGGCCGCCAGTGCCGGAATCATCGCGACGCCGGCGGCTGACGGGGTCATCCCTTCGAGGAGCTGGAGATGCTGGGCCAGGAACAGGATGAAGCCGTTGAAGGAGAACAGGGCGAGGATGTTGGCGCTGATGGCCATGCTGAACACGCTGTTCCCGAACAGCGACATGTCAAGCAGGGGGTGCTCCAGCCGGTGCTGGCGCCGGACGAATACGACGCCCATGGCCAGGCCGAAGAGGATGCTGCCCAGCCCGGCTGCGCCGGGACCCTCGGTGGCCAGCGCCTTGATGCCGTAAACCACCGGAACCATGACCAGCATGGAGAGCAGGATGCTGGGAATATCCACCTTTCCTGGTGCCGGGTCCTTCGATTCCGGAATAAGGGCCGGCCCACCCGCCAGCAGGGGAAGCATGAGGGGGACTGCCACCAGGAACACGGCACCCCACCAGAAGTGCTCCACCAGCCATCCGCCGAAGATCGGCCCCAGGGCCGCGCCGCCCGAGAATCCCGCGGCCCAGATGGCCACCGCAAGCCGGCGGCGGTTGGGCTGGGGAAAAATATTCCGGATCAGCGACAGCGTGGACGGCATCAGAATGGCGCCAAAGAATCCCAGGGCTGCGCGGCCGGCAATCAGCCACTCAGGCGTGGGGGCGAAGGCCGTTGCGGCTGAGAGGGCTGCGAAGCCCAGGCTGCCAATGATCAACAGCCTCCGCCGCCCGATCCGGTCACCCAGGCTGCCCATGGATACCAGCAGCCCGGCCAGCACCAGCGGGTAGGCGTCGACGATCCACAGCAGCTGCACGCCGGACGGATCCAGGGCGCGGGCAATGGCCGGGAGGGCAAAGGTCAGGGCCGTATTGTCCACTGCCACCAGCAGTACCGGAAACATCAGCAGCGCCAGGGCGGCCCAATCACGCCGGCCGGAGAGGGCCGGGCTGGTCTCCAACGGGGTGGGTGCGGTCGTCGTCATGAAATAACTATACCGTCCAGACGGTATAGTTTGAAAGCGCCGGCATTCCGCTTTCCTGCCGGATGCCGGGCATGATGGGAAGCATGCCCCGAAAGCCTGTAGCCCGTGACGCGGTCCTTGATGCCTTCGAGTCCCTGCTGATCGAAGTGGGGGAGCGCGCGGCCACCCTCGATGCCGTGGCGCGAAAGGCCGGCGTGTCGAAGGGCGGCCTCCTGTACCACTTTCCGAACAAGGAAGCCCTTATCGCCGTGCTGCTCGACCGGCTGGAAGGGCTGGCCAAGGCCGACGCCGATGCCATGGCCTCGGCCAGCGAGGGCGCCGCGGCATACTTCATCCGTTCTTCCGTCTGGGCCGACACTCCCCTGGACCGCGCCATCGTGGCCGCCACCAGGCTTGCCGAAGTGGCGCACGAAGAGACCCGCCGCCGTTTCGCAGCCATCCAGCAGCGCTGGCTGGACGAAATCGCGGCCGACGTGGGGCCGGGGCTGGCCAAGGCCGTGCTGTACATGGGTGACGGGCTGTATTTCAACGCCATGCTGTCCGTGGCGCCCGCGCCGGAGGGCGGAGGGGCGGCCGACGTTGAGGAACTGCTGGCCGCGCTGGAACGGCTTCGCAGGTAGGTTTCGGCATTTGCCGGGAGGGGCCGCCCCGTAGGACAATGGAGAGTTGTGAGGGCTGTCACCGGCCGTCATGAAACCCACAACTTAATAGCCTTTGATCTGCGGCGGGAGAGTTCTGCCGGAAGTACAGGCAGGCGCCGTAGGAGCAAATCCTCCCCAGGAATCTCGCAGGCCCCTGTACCGCCGCGGCGAGGCGCCTCTGGAAAGCAGCAGGCAGTCATCCTTCCCCCTGGGAGGGGCCAAAGGCTGTTGTGCTCACCGACGGTGCAAGCGGGTCCTGCCCAGGCAGGGGACGCGGAAACTCTCAGGTCCAATACAGAGCGGGGAGGAACCCGAATAGCTGTGGCGTACCCTGCGCCGCCTGAGTAAATGGAGTTCCTTGTGTCGGTTACCCCAGCCTCCACCACGTTCGTAGACCGCCATATCGGTGCGCGCCGCCAGGCCGACGTCGACACCATGCTCAAAGCCGTGGGCTACGACACGGTCGACAACCTGGTGGACACGGCGGTGCCCAAGGTCATCCGCCAGGAGACCGCCCTCCGCCTGCAGGACGCCCTCAGCGAGGTCGAAGTCCTCACCGAACTCCGTAAACTGGCGGCGAAAAACAAGACCGCCGTCCAGATGATCGGGCAGGGCTACTACGACACCGTGACTCCGCCGGTGATCCGCCGGAACATCCTGGAGTCCCCTGCCTGGTACACGGCCTACACGCCCTACCAGCCGGAAATCTCGCAGGGCCGCCTCGAGGCGCTGCTGAACTTCCAAACCATGGTGCAGGACCTTGTGGGACTGCCCATCGCCAACGCTTCCCTGCTGGATGAGGCCACCGCCGTGGCCGAGGCCGTGCTGCTGATGCGCCGCGCCAACAAGGACAAGAATGCCAAGGACGGCAAGACCGTCCTGGACAGCGACGTGCTGCCCCAGACCATCGCCATCGTCCAGGGCCGCGCCGAGGCGCTGGGCTTCGAGGTGGAGGTCGCCGACCTGTCCCAGGGACTTCCCGAGGGCGACATCAACGGCATCGTGCTGCAGCAGCCTGGCGCCTCCGGACGCGTCTGGGACCAGTCCGGCGTTATCGCCGCCGCCAAGGAGCGCGGCGCGCTGGTAACCGTTGCCGCCGACCTGCTGGCACTCACCCTGATCACGCCCCCGGGGGAGCAGGGCGCGGACATTGCCGTGGGCTCCGCCCAGCGCTTCGGTGTTCCCCTGTTCTTCGGCGGCCCGCACGCCGCCTACATGGCCGTCCGCAAGGGCTTGGAACGTTCGCTGCCCGGCCGCCTGGTGGGCGTGTCCAAGGACGACGCCGGCGTCCCCGCCTACCGCCTGGCGCTGCAGACCCGCGAGCAGCACATCCGCCGCGAAAAGGCCACGTCCAACATCTGCACCGCCCAGGCGCTCCTGGCCATCGTCGCCTCCATGTACGCGGTGTACCACGGCCCGGACGGGCTGAAGGCGATCGCCGGAACGGTGCACGGCCACGCGCGCACCCTGGCGGCCTCACTTGCCGCTGCCGGCGTCGAGGTCCTGCACCGGAGCTTCTTCGACACCCTGACCGTGCGCGTCCCCGGCCGCGCAGCAGCCCTCGTCGCCGACGCCGAGGCGCGGGGCATCAACCTGCGCCACATCGACGGCGACACGGTCGGCATCTCCCTGGATGAAACCACGACGGCGGCCGTCGTCGCCCAGGTTGCCGACATCTTCGGCGCCCAGGTCGCCGACGGGGACGGCTTTGCCCTCGAAGCCGCCGTTGAGCGTTCTTCCGACTACCTGCAGCACCCGGTGTTCAACACACACCGGTCAGAAACCCAGCTGCTGCGCTACATCCGCAAGCTCTCGGACCGGGACCTGGCGCTCGACCGCACCATGATACCGCTGGGCTCCTGCACCATGAAGCTGAACGCCACCGCCGAAATGGAAGCCATTTCCTGGCCGGAGTTCGCCTCCATCCACCCGTTCGCCCCGGACTCCCAAACCGAGGGCTGGCGCGAACTCATCTCGGGCCTGGAAGCGGACCTCGCGGAGATCACGGGCTACGACCAGGTGTCCATCCAGCCCAACGCCGGCTCCCAGGGCGAACTGGCCGGGCTGCTGGCGATCCGCGGCTACCACCACTCCCGCGGCGAGCAGCAGCGCAACATCTGCCTGATCCCGGCCTCGGCGCACGGCACCAACGCCGCCTCCGCCGTCTTGGCCGGCATGAAGGTCGTCGTCGTGGCCACCGCCGCGGACGGCACCATCGACCACGATGACCTGACGGCCAAGATCGAGGCCAACAAGGACGCCTTGTCCTGCATCATGATCACCTACCCCTCCACCCATGGGGTCTATGACGGCGATGTCCGGGACGTCTGCGACGCAGTCCACGCCGCAGGCGGCCAGGTGTACATCGACGGCGCGAACCTGAACGCCCTGGTGGGCCTGGCGCAGCCGGGCCAGTTCGGCGGCGACGTCTCGCACCTGAACCTGCACAAGACCTTCTGCATCCCGCACGGCGGCGGCGGACCCGGCGTCGGCCCGGTCGCTGCCAAGGCGCACCTGGCACCCTTCATGCCCGGCGACGCGAACAAGGCCGCGCACGAGGCAGGCCACGGTGTCGCGATCAGTGCGTCCCGTTTCGGCTCCGCCGGGGTGCTGCCGATTTCGTGGGCCTACGTGAAGCTGATGGGCGGCGAGGGCCTGACCGAGGCCACCAAGTCCGCGCTGCTCGCCGCGAACTACGTCGCCTCACGCCTGAACGAATACTTCCCCGTCCTGTACACCGGCGAGGGAGGCCTGGTGGCGCACGAGTGCATCCTGGACCTGCGCGAACTCACCGCGAAGACCGGGGTCACGGCCGAGGACGTGGCCAAGCGGCTGATCGACTTCGGCTTCCACGCCCCCACCCTGTCCTTCCCCGTCGCCGGGACCCTGATGGTGGAGCCCACCGAATCCGAGGACCTCGCCGAAATCGACCGCTTCATCGACGCCATGATCAGCATCCGCAAGGAAATCGACCAGGTGGCCAACGGGGACTTCGCCGTGACGGACTCACCCCTGCGCCACGCACCCCACACGGCAGCCGCCGTCGTCAGCTCCGACTGGGACCGCGCCTACCCCCGCGAACAGGCCGCCTTCCCCGCCCACCACAAACAGGACAAGTACTTCCCGCCCGTGGGACGCATCGACGGCGCGGCCGGCGACCGGAACCTCATCTGCTCCTGCCCACCGCTTTCCGAGTTCGAGAACTGAGCCACCCCATGACCGCGAAATATACGGCCCTCTACAACGAACACCAGAAGCTTGGCGCCTCCTTCACGGACTTCGGCGGCTGGCAGATGCCGCTCAAGTACGAATCCGAACTCGCTGAACACCACGCCGTCCGCAAGGCTGCGGGGCTGTTCGACCTCTCCCACATGGGCGAAGTCTGGGTCACCGGCCCGGATGCCGCTGCTTTCCTGGACTACGCCCTGGTGGGGAAGGTCTCCGCCATGGCGGTGGGCAAGGCGAAGTATTCGCTGATCTGCAATCCGGACGGCGGCATCATCGACGACCTGATCGTCTACCGCCGTCCGGCGGCCGAAGACGGCACCGACGTCTTCCTCGTGGTGCCCAACGCGGGCAACGCCGGGACGGTCGCCCGTGAACTGCTGGAGCGGACCTCAGGCTTCAATGCACTGGTGGACGATGCTTCAGGCCGCACGTCCCTCATCGCGGTCCAGGGACCACTGGCCCAGGAGCTCCTGCTGCGCCTGGTCCCGGCCGCGCAGCACCCGATGGTGACCGAGCTGAAGTACTACGCCGCCGTCGAGGTTCCGTTCCTGGTGGGCGGCACCGGCAAGGAACTGCTGCTCGCCCGCACCGGCTATACCGGCGAGGACGGGTTCGAAATCTTTGTGGACAACGACGACGCCCCCGCACTGTGGCAGGCACTGCTCGCCGTCACAGAGGACGGGGAGCTGGCCCCGGCCGGCCTCGCGTCGCGGGACTCCCTGCGCCTTGAGGCCGGCATGCCGCTCTACGGCAACGAACTGTCGCTGCAGGGCGACCCGTTCGCCGCCGGACTTGGCGCCGTCGTCGCGCTCTCCAAGGAAGGCGACTTTGTTGGCAAAGCCGCCCTCGCCGCGAAAAAGGAAGCGGGCGCCGGAAGCACCTCCGGCCGCCGCCTCGTGGGACTCAAAGGCAAGGGCCGGCGCGCCGGGCGCGCCCACTACCCGGTCCTCAAGGAAGGCGCCGCCGTCGGCGAAGTCACCTCCGGCCAGCCCTCGCCCACCCTCGGCTACCCCATCGCCATGGCCTACGTCGACGTCGAACACTCGGCACCTGGCACAGCCCTGGACATCGATCTCCGCGGCAAGGCAGAGCCCTTCGAAGTCGTCGACCTCCCGTTCTACAAGCGCCTCAAGTAGTCCCAAAGCCGGTGTTCGAGCTTGTCGAAATCCCATGGCTCACCTTCGGGACCGGCGGACCGGACATTTTCACGCGTGCTGCTCGTTCCTCGCTTTGACGCACGCTTTCGAAAAGTCCGGCTCCGCCGGCCCCTCGTGCGGAGGCTTCAGTTGCGCGAGGACTTGGCCAGCGGCCCGGGCTGAGAAAGTAGGCGGACGAGGTGCGTGAATTCCCTTGGGCGGCCGAACCAATTCCCGGTGCATCGTTTCCTGCTGCGGCGTCGCTGTGGTGACGTGCTTTGGCGACTGGCCGCATTCCGGAGACGTGCGTCTAAGGGAGCGTCACGTCCGCTTAGCGGGCGTCTTCGCGACCGAGCACGCGGAGGAATTCGGTCAGGCGCGCACCCCAGCCACTCAGAGTGACCCGAACCAGAGTTTTAGTTAGGAATTGTCATGGCAGTCGGAGTTTTCGATCTGTTTTCTATCGGTATTGGCCCTTCGTCGTCTCATACTGTGGGGCCGATGCGGGCTGCTGCTGTGTTTGCTGAGGAGTTGAAGGCCTCGGGGAAGCTCGCGGCTGTGGTGTCGTTGCGGGTGGATCTGTATGGGTCGTTGGCCGCGACGGGGCATGGGCACGGGACGATGACGGCGGTGCTGTTGGGGTTGGAGGGCTATCATCCGGAGCTGATCCTGCCGGAAGAGGTGGAGGAGCGGCTGGCCTCGATCGCGGAGACCGGGGTGCTGAACCTGGCCGGGGCGGTGCCGTTGCCGTACGGGGTGAAGGA
>NZ_JARFXU020000033.1:0-33932 GCF_029581595.2 Arthrobacter sp. NQ7
TGGGGCTCGATGTGCTCACCGGGCTTGGGTTCGTACGCGGCGGAGTCGATGCCGTTGGACAGGGGCAGGACCTTGCGCAGGAAGGCGTGCTCGTGCATGGCACGGGCGGCAAGCGGGGTGGGGGTGGTGACGACGTCGGCCTGGCCCATGACCTTGCCCATATCCTTCCAGGAGACACGGCCAATGATGTCCTTGAACCACTGCGGGAACGGCAGGAAGGGGTTTAGGTTCTCCGGCATGAAGTGGTTGGTGGCGATAATCCGGACCCCGCGCTTCACCGCCTCGTAGAGTACGTGCTCGCCAATCATGTAGTGGCTCTGGATGTGCACGACGTCAGGCTTCACCCGGTCGAAGAGGAGGCTGATTTCCTTCTTGATTTCCCAGGGGAAGCAGATGCGGAAGGTTTCGTGGGTGAAGGCCCGGTGGGACCGCAGCCGGTGCACGGTTGCTTCCTCGCGGAACTCGGTGAAGCTCTTTCCCTTGCTGTCGCGGGAAGCCAGGACATGGACGTTGTGGCCCCGGGCAGTCATGCCCTTGGCCAGCCGGTATCCGAACTGGGCCGCGCCGTTCACGTCCGGCGGATAGGTATCGGCGGCGATGAGGATGGTCAGGGGGCGCTGGTCGGCTGGCGTGGTCATGTGGAGTACTCCTGATGGTCACGGTGCGGGCAGCGTGGAACTGACAGCACGGTTGGCCGCCGGCTTGGTTGGTTTGCGGCCTCGTGGGGTTGCTTGGGTGTGCGGAAATCGGTTAGTGGGTGGGCCTGCCGGCGGCCTTCCGCGCGTCCTTCCTGCGCTTGGTGACCTCCGGGTGGTGCCGGGAAAGTGCGATAACCCCAACGATAGCAAGGCAGGCAGCCGTTCCCATCGCAACCGCCATGACGGCTTGGACGTCGGGGCGAAGTTCGCCCAGGATGATGATCCCGATCGCGATGCCCACCATGGGGTCGATGACCGTGAGGCCGGCGATCACCAGGTCCGGCGGTCCCGTGGAGTAGGCGCTCTGCACGAACCAGGATCCAAGCCCGCCGGCGGCGATGATGGCCACCACCGAGTACCACTGCACGTTCAGCAGGAAGAGTCCGTTCGGGTCCAGCAGGTGCTTGCCGATGATCCGGGTGAGGACCGCGACGAAACCAAACAGGATGCCGGCGCCGAGAATGTACACAAACGCATTCATCCGGTGCCTGAACGTTACGGCCAGGGTGCCGAACAGCCCCACTGCCAACGCGAGCAGCAGCACGATGGTCAGTTCATCCTCCAGGCTGACGTGGTGGCTCTCCTGGGTCACATTGACGGCGAGGAGGACGAACAGCGCCGAACCGGTGACGCATGCAGCGATGGACACGGCGGTGGCACGGTTGATGGTCAGGTCCTGGTCCCTGGCATTGACCACGGTGGTAATCACCAGGGCGATGGCGCCGATCGGCTGGACCACCGTCAGCGGGGCGGACACCAATGCCACGGCGTTCATTGCCATTCCGGTGCACAACAGCAGGAGCCCGAACATCCACCGGGGATTGCGCAGCAGGCGCAGGAAACCGTTGGAGCTCAGGGCGAGTCCGCCGGTATCGGCTTTGACGGCGCTGCCCTGGCGCTGGGCACCCAGGGCAAGGCAGAACGCGCCAAGTACCGCCAGGCCGACGGCAAGCCAGACCATCAGCCCTGCCCGCCGTTGTGCTGTTTCTGTTCCCTGCCTTTGCGCAGGATGGCCCAGAAGTAGTTGTAGGCGGCGATCCAGTGCCCAACCAGGCCCAGGCCCAACACCACCCAGGCGGCGGCGAAGAGCTGGGCCGAGGCGCCGGTGTCCAGGCGGGAGAGGACCAGCAGCGGCGTACCAAGGAGGAGCAGCCCGGTCCTGACCTTGCCCACAACGCTGACGGGCAGGTCGGGGTGGCCGCGGAAGAAGGAAAGCGTCAGGACCAACAGGACGGCGTCCGGCACCACAAGCGCGGCCAGGTACAGCCAATGCACGACGCCGGCAATCACCAGGGTGGCGGCCACTGCCAGCAGGGCCAGCCGGTCGGCGATGGGGTCAAGGACCCTGCCGAGCTTGGAGGCCTGGTCGAACCGGCGGGCAATGTAGCCGTCGATCCAGTCCGTTCCGGCCATGACGGCCAGGACGATGACCCCGGCGCCGTACTCGTGCCGGGCAAGGACCAGCCACATGAACAGCGGGACCCCCATGAACCGCACCACGGTCAGCAGGTTGGGGATGGTGAACACGGCGTCGTGGTCCACCTGGGGACGGCCGGGGCGGGCGCCTGCACCAATGAACTTCACCCGTCCCCCTCTCCTTCCTGCCGCGCCGCAGCGCAGTGTTTCGGTTGTGTCATGTGGTCCGCCGGACCGGGTCCTAGCTGGAGCGGAACAGCTTCCGGAGGAGGACCACCAGGACGGTTCCGGCCGCCACGAACGCTGCCAGCGGCTTCCAGCGCCGCGGCAGGTCCGTGGACCCGGTCAGGGCGGCGAGCCGTTGTCCTGCCGCGTCCACACCGCGCCGTGCCACGACCTGGCCTTCACGTACCCTGACCTGCGCCGCGGCCAGCAGGTAGCGGGCCTGGGTCTTGACGTCCAGCTCCGTGCCGAGTTCGTCGCGGACCTCGGCGAGATGGTGGCGGCGCTGGCTCAGGCGGCGGACCAGTTCGGGTTCGGACGCATGCGGGAATTCCTGGTCGTGCTGGGCGGCCTTGGCTTGCTTCTCGGCCTTGGCCTTGGCTGCTTCAGCGTCCTTTCGGGCCTTGGCTGCCTTGCCTTCGGGGCTTTCCGGATCCAGGACTGCAGGGTTGAAGGCGGAGCCTTCCCTGGCCACGCCGATGTCGTGCCGGATGCCGCGGATGGTTTCTTCGGGCATGAGCGGCATGGCTTTCTTGAACCTCGCCATGCCAACCAGTCCGCCGATCAGGGCGATGATGAGGAAGGCCGCAGAGACCAGGAGGGCCGCCAGCCATGCGGGCATGATGGTGGCCAGGCCCATGATCGCTGCGACGATCAGGCCAACCACCAGGAATGCCAGGAACAGAAGTGCGACGGCGAAGAAGGCGGCAGCCACCCCCACCTGGATTCCCTTGCGTTTGAGTTCAATCTTGGCGAAGGCGATCTCGTCGTTGAGCTGGCGGGGCGCCAACCGGAAGAGGAGTCTTGCCGTCCCGGGCAGTGCACTGATACGCAATCCCGGGCTGGTACGCCCGCTGTGACGTCCGCTCATCGGTTCCGCCTTACTGGTTTCATGGGTCCATACTGCTTCCGTTCGCTGCGGAAATGTGCAGCCGCACAGTCCACGCCACCCAAACTACCATTGAGGTTCTGGGCGGACTTGGGGGCTTGCCGGACGGCGCGGCCTACAACGCTGCAAAAACAGCGGCGGCCCGGCCTAGGATTGTAATCCGTGACCACTCCCCCCAATCCGGGCGACCTGCTGAGCCGGCGCCGGAAGCTCCTGTACATCCTCCTCCTGGGCGCACTGACGGCCCTCGGTCCGTTCACCATCGACCTGTACCTGCCGGCATTCCCTGCCCTGGAGGCAAGCCTTGGGGTGACGGAGGCCCAGGTCCAGCTGACCCTCGCCGGGACCACGGTCGGTTTTGCGTTCGGCCAGCTGGTGGTGGGGCCCTTCAGCGACAAGTTCGGCCGCCGGACCCCGCTGATCCTTGCCACGGCACTTCACATCGCCGCATCCCTGGGCGCCGCCCTGTCCGTGGACATCACCACGCTGGGGATCTTCCGTGTACTGATGGGCGTAGGCGCAGCAGGCGGGGGCGTGGTGGCCATGGCCATGGTGCGTGACCTGTTTTCCGGCTACGCCATGGTGCGGATGTTCTCGCGGATGTCGCTGGTCAACGGACTCGCTCCCATCCTGGCCCCCGTTATCGGTTCGCAGCTGCTGCTGGTCATGCCGTGGCCCGGCATTTTCGTGTTCCTGGCCTCCTACGGGACCCTGGTGATCGTCGCGGCCCTGGTCCTGGTGCGCGAAACCCTGCCGCCGGAAAAGCGCGGGAAGAGCGGCATGACGGCCGGGCAGCGCTACAAGGCGCTGTTCAGCGACCGGATTTTCGTGGGCCTGCTCATGGTGGCGGGCTTCAATTTCGGCGGCCTTTTCACCTACCTGTCGGCCTCGCCCTTTCTCTTCCAGGACGTGTTCGGCTTCTCGGCCCAGCAGTACGGGCTGCTGTTCGGCATCAATTCGCTGGGGATCGTGGCCGGCGTCCAGACCAGTTCGCGGCTGATCAGGATCGTCCCGCCGCAGTGGATCCTGGCCGGCGCCACGGCCTGGATGTTCCTGATGGCGTTGCTGATTGTGGTCTTTGACAGGGCGGGGCTGGGGCTCTGGGGCGTGATGGTCCCGCTGTGGTTCTACATCATGGGCACCGGCTTCATGTTCCCCTGCGTGCAGGTGCTGGCCCTGGCCAGCCATGCGGCCCAGGCAGGCACCGCGGCCTCCCTGCTGGGGGCGGCCACGTTCCTCATGGCCGGGCTGATCTCGCCCGTGGTGGGCTGGCTCGGCATCACCAGCGCAGCGCCGATGGGCGCGGTGCAGGCGGCCTGTATCCTGCTGGCGATTGCAGCCCTGTGGCTGGTAGTCCGGCCACGCACGGTTCCGTCGATCCACTGACCCGGCGATTCACTCACCCACCCATCAACCGACCCGGCGATCCACTCACCCACCCATCCACCCGCCACACCGAAAGGCCGCCCATGAGCCGCAGACCGCACCGCAACGGAAGGGGACTTTTCCTGGGCGCCGTGCTTGGCGCCGTCGTCGGATTTTTTGCTGGCCGGGCCGTGGGCAACCCCGCCTGGGGCATTATCCTGGGGTCCCTGGCGGGCGCCGCCATCCTGTACCGGATCAACCCGGGGCCGCCAAACCGCCGCTGACCGGGTGCCGGCCGGATATCCCCGGACCGGCACTGTTGTCCCTGCCCTCCGGCTCCCTCCCGCGATAAAATGATCCCGTGTCCAGCTGGCAGAACCAACCGCCACTTCCGGCCACATGGCAACGGTGCGACGCCAGGATCCTGCCACTGTGGTGGGAGCGGCTGTGCGCGCAGGCGGGACAGCAGTCGGCGGCGCTGTATGCGGCCGGGCTGTTCACGGAAGACCGGCGGCGGCCCATTGCCCAGTGGTTCAATCCCGCGTTCAACGCCGCCCTGCTGGTGGCACCGGAGACGTCCCCGGAGTGGCCCGTGCAGCGCTTCGGAATCTTCTACGCCCCGCCGGACACCGGCTTTGTCCGGATCCATTCCGCGCCGCACGAATGGAGTCCACGCGAGCCCCGGAAGTCACCCACCGAAAAGGAAGCCTTCCAGGCAGCCATCGCCGAGGCCGAACGGTTCCTTCAGGTGGAAATGGACTTCGTCTAGGACACCTCCCGCCCTTCCGGCTTCCCACCCCGCAGATAGAGAAATCCCCGTTCCTCCAACCGGAGGAACGGGGATTTCCTGTAGTGCTCCTCCTGCTGGACTTGAACCAGCAACCCTTCGATTAACAGTCGAATGCTCTGCCAATTGAGCTAAGGAGGAATGAAGCAGGTATGACATTAGCAAAGGATTCCGGCCGAAGGGAAATCGGCTGTTTCCGCGCCCAAACACCCCTGCCAGTAACACAAAAATCCCCGTTCCGGAGACCGGAACGGGGATTGGAAGCTCCTCCTGCTGGACTTGAACCAGCAACCCTTCGATTAACAGTCGAATGCTCTGCCAATTGAGCTAAGGAGGAATGAAGCGGGTATCAGCCTAGCAAACACCTGCGGCGGAAACGAAATCGGCGGGTCCGTGATCTGCCCCACCCTCAGGCCCCGGCCGGCAGCGGGTCAAGCCTCTGCCCGCAATGCCCGGCGTTCCATCTCCAGCATCATCAGTTCCCGGTTGAGCCGCTGGTAGGTTTCCGGGTCTGCTGCGGCGTCGAGCCGCTGCAGCTGGCCCATCTTGTCCGCCTTCACCCGGGTGATCTGCAGCTCGAACAGCCGGGACAGAATGTCCCGGCAGTACTTGAGCACTGCTTCCTCGGTATGTGCAGGCAGCGGCACCACGGCCAGCTCCGAGACCAACGGCCGGAGCGGCTCGGGGACCTCGTGCATCACCTGCTCCACCCAGCGCACCGGATCGCCCGCCAGCCCCGGGCCGGAAGCGCGCATGGCGTCATGCACGGCCTGGAACGCGGGGGTGGCGAACCTGGCGTCCTCGAACCGGTCCCACACCGCGCCGGTCAACAGGGCAGGCTGCTGCAAAGCCACTTCCAGCGCCTGCCGCTCCATCGAGGCCACGGGGTCCCGGGGGTCGGGCCGGTGGAAGGAAGGGACAGCGCCCGACGACGGTGCGGCGGCGACGCCGGGCCCGCCCGGCTGGGCAGAAGCAGGGTGGGAAGACCCGGCTGGCTGCTGCTGCCCCGGAGCGGTGGGACGTCCCGGTTCACCGCGCTTCGCTGCGTTCTTCACTTCCGCGGTGACCATGCGCAGGACCTCGTTGGGGTCCGGCATGCCCAGCCACCCTGTCAGGGCCTGGCAGTAGCCGGTCCGGGTGGACGCGTCGCGGATGGCCGCCACGACCGGCACGGACGCCTTCAGGCCCTGGACGCGCCCCTCGACGGTGTCCAGGTTGAACTGCTTCAGGGTGGTGCGGATAGCGAACTCGAACAGTGGCCGCCGGGACTGGATCAGGGCATGTACCGCTTCATCCCCGCGGCTGAGGCGGAGGTCGCAGGGATCGGCCCCGGTCGGTTCCACGGCCACGTACGTCTGTGCCGTGAAGCGCTGGTCCTCCTCGAACGCCCGCAGCGCGGCCTTCTGGCCGGCGGCGTCGCCGTCGAAGGTGAACACCACCTCTCCCCCGGTGCCGTCGTCGGACAACAGCCGGCGGGCGATCTTGATGTGTTCGGTGCCGAACGCCGTGCCGCAGGTTGCCACCGCCGTCGTAATTCCTGCCAGGTGGCAGGCCATCACGTCGGTGTAGCCCTCCACCACCACCAGCTGGCGCTCTTTGGCGATGCTGCGCTTGGCGAGGTCGATGCCGTACAGGACCTGGGACTTCTTGTAGAGCGTTGTTTCCGGGGTGTTGAGGTACTTGGGGCCCTGGTCGTCCTCGTACAGCTTGCGGGCGCCGAAGCCGATGGTGTCCCCGGCGATGTCCTTGATGGGCCAGATGAGGCGTCCCCGGAAGCGGTCGTAGATCCCGCGGTTGCCCTCACTGAACATGCCGGTGAGCTTGAGTTCCGCATCCGTGAACCCGCGGCCGCGAAGGTGCTTCAGGAGGGCATCCCACCCCTGCGGCGCGTAGCCGCAGCCGAAATGCTCCGCGGCTGCCCTGTCGAAGCCCCGGCCGAACAGGAAATTCCGTGCCTCCGCGGCGCCGGGGGTGAGCAGCTGGGCGCGGAAGAACTCGTCGGCGATTTTGTGCGCGTCGAGCAGGCGCTGGCGCCGGCCCACTTCCTCGCGGTTGGGACCCGTTCCGCCGTCCTCGTAGCGGAGCTCATAGCCGATCCGGGCAGCCAGCTTTTCCACGGCTTCCTGGAAGGAGCTGTGGTCCTGCTTCTGGACGAAGGCGATGACATCGCCGTCCTCGCCGCAGCCGAAGCAGTGGTAGCGGCCCACCTGGGGGCGGACGGTGAAGGAGGGCGAGCGTTCGTCGTGGAAGGGGCACAGGCCCTTGAACGTTCCCAGCCCGGCACCCTTGAGCGTGACGTAGCCGTCCACCACTTCCTTGATGTCCGTGCGCTGGCGTACTTCGTCTATATCTTCACGTTTAATCAGCCCAGCCACACAGCAATCTTAGTGTCACCGGCACGGCGTCACCGGCCAGGCCTGCGCCGTTCCGCTTCCGGCGGGGTCCGCTCGACCAGGCCCAGGGCGAGCTTGGGACACAGGCGCACGGCCTCCCGGGCGGCTTCCCGGTCCGCCTCCCGCAGCGGCACGTCGGTGCGGTCATGGCCCGTCTTTCCGCGGGCCACGGGATAGCCCCAGTCGTCCCGGTCCAGGATGCCGGGCAGCAGCTCAGCGCACAGGCCCCGGCCGTCGCAGCTGGTCCAGTCGATGTGCAGGTGCGTGGTCATGCCGCCACACCTCCCGGGCCGGCACAGTAGCCGGACAGGTGGGCGCGGAAGTCTGCGGCGAAGACCTCCAAGGCACTGGCCACCAGCCCGGCGGTCCCCTCCGGGTGGCGGCACGCCCCACGCCCGGATACCAGGCGCCCCAGCCGGTCGAGTTCGGGGACAAGGCGCGGATTGCGTTCCCCTCCCGCAATTCTGTTGAGGATTGACGCCATCGCCGGCAGGCCAAACATGCAGGGTCCGCATTGCCGGGCGGATTCGGCGGCCAGGTAGCTGAGGATCCGGGCGGTGGCCTGGATGCCGCAGGTCTGCAGGTCCAGGGCGTGGATCACGCCCGCGCCGGGACGGACTGTGCTGCCGGCGGGTCCTGCGGGCGAGAGAACATGCGCGCCGGGCCGCACCCACCGGCCGTGGTAGCCGCCCACCAGGACGGCTGACACGGCGGCAGGGTCCATCCCCGCCTGGCGGAGGACCGGGGACAGCCCGGCGCCGCCGGGCACCTCCAGGACCACGTCCGGGACGGGGGCGGGGCCGGAGACGGATACCAGCCGGGTGCCGGGATCGGCCGCCGTGCCGGCCTGGCGGAACCATTGCGGACCATAACGGGCAATCAGGGCAACCTGGGCGAGGGTTTCGACGTTGACCACCAGGGTGGGACGGCCGTTGAGTCCCGACTCGCTCAGGCGGCGGCGCTGGTCCACCGGGACGGCCGTGCCGTGGGCGATCATGTTGACGACGGCGCTCGACTCACCGGCAATGAACGTCCCGGGAGCTTCCACCACGCGCACCCGGCCGGTGCCCGGCCTCTCAGCGAGCGCCTGGCGCACGCGGGGAAGGCTGTCCGCGGGTGCGTAGACGTACATGGCGGCACCGCCCAGGGCGGCGGCCAGGGCAAGCAGCCCATCGATGACCAGGTGGGGTGCGTGGGCCAGGAGCGTCCGGTCCTTGAAGCTGAGGGGTTCGCCTTCCGCGCCGTTGGCGATCACCACCGGCCGGGCTGCAAGCAGGCCCTTCCTGCCGGCGCCGGCAGTGGCCGATGCCTTGCGCCAGGTTTCGAACGCGGCGCCGCCCCGTCCCGTAAGTCCGGTAGCTGCCAGCGCCTCCAGCAGGCCTCCAGCAGCAGCTGGTGGTTCCCAGGGGCCGAAGGTGTCCAGGTGCCGGGCCCAGCCTGCATCGGGACCGGCGGCCAGGAGCCGCGGTTCCTGGTGGTGTGACGGGATGGCCTTGGCTGGGGACCCCATCCGTGCCGCCTGCGGATCGGTGTCACGGCTCACGGTAGGTTTCCTTGCCTGGCGTGGGATGTTTCGAGGAAGGACGGGCTCAGCCGCCAGAGCAGGGCGGCCGCGACCGCCACCGCAGATACTGCCGCCAGCAGGAGGAACCAGCCAGTCGAGACGTCGGTGCCGTTGCCGAGGGCGTGTGCCATGGCCACCGGCCACATCCCGTAACTAAGCCAGTGCACGGCCTTAAAGGCGCGCTGCCCGATCCGGTGCCGGAGCAGCCCTGTCACCACCACCGCCAGGACCAGGTCCAGGGCGACTGTGCCCAGCCCCTGCCAGAACGGCTGGAACGAGCCAAGGAAAGGCACCACGATGTCCACCGGCCGGAGCTTGGCATAGGAGTCCAGGAGCAGGCATCCCACGTGCAGTCCCAGGAAGACCGTGGCGAGCAGGGCGATGTTCCGGTGCAGGAGGCTGATGGAGAACCGCGGCAGGACCATCAGCGGCCGGCCGGACCTGTTGAGGATCCCCAGCAGCACCGAGCCGGTGAACAGTACCAGGGACATGAACCCGCTGACACGGCCGAAGGCCCACATCGCCTCATCCATGGTGTGCTCCCCCGGTGCCCGCAGCTTCGACAGGTGCCGCATTTGCGGCGGGCCAGCCACCGGTGCTGGTGACCCGTCCCCTGCTGTCCACAAGCCTGGCCGGGATGCCTTCTGCCTGGAACCACTCCACGGCCGCGAAACCCCGGACAATGGCCGCGGTGCTCAGGGCGTTTGCGTCCAGGCAGGCAGGGGCAGCCACGGTAACCGTCCGCCAGACTGCTTCGGCGGGAAGGCCAAAGCGGGGGTCGAGGATGTGGTGGACCTGGGTACCGTGGTGCACCCAGCGGCGCTTCTGGGTACTGGATGTGGCAAGGGCGAACCCGGGGGCCAGCGAGATGTATTGGGCGGGGTCGCTTGGAAGGTCCTGCACCAGGATCTGCCACTGCCCTGGTTCTCCCCCGGCGTCTCCCCCAGCGCGGTGTCCCTCCGGCAGCGGTCCCGGGCCTGCACCGGCAATGTCACCGCCAAGGCCCACCAGCACCCCGCAGCCCAGCCGCCGGTACACCTCGGCAGCTGCCAGGTCCGCCGCCACGGCCTTGGCCGAGGCGCCCAGGTCCAGGCGGAGGTCCGCGGGCAGGGTCAAGGTGTTGGCGTCAAGGTGCAGGCGGGACCAGCCCGGCGCCCGGGGTGCCGGTTCAACCGGAGTGGAGGGCGTCGCCGGTACTGGGATGCTCCTGATTCCCGGGTGTCCAGGTGTTACCGCGTGGCCGTCCTCCTGCCCAGGGCCGTGGCCGAGGGCGGCAAGGTCCGCGCCGAGGGTGGGGTCCACGTCGCCGCCGGTCAGTGCCGCGGCATCCAGGGCGCGTTCCAGGAGCAGCCGGAACATCGGGCTGACGGGCACGCCGTGGGGCATCCTGGGCTGCAGCCGCATCAGCTCGGAGTCATCCCGGAACCGGCTGCAGGCAAGGTCCACGCCGGACACCACCGAACGGACAATGCTTTCCGCCGGCCCAAGCAGGCGGGGATCAGTGACGGTGACTGATGCCTCCAGCTCCCAGACCGTCCAGCTGGAGCATGCCGTGCCATCGGCGGCCACCGCAGCAGCCCCGGTGCAACCGGCAGGATCGGAGCGCGCCATATCAGGACCCTGAGGACCTGCCGTGGATGGTGCCGCCGTTACCGGGCTGGACCGGGCTTGTGCTGCCGGAATTGCCGCTGCTCTTCGGCCGGCGGGTGCTGCTGCCCTTGCGGGTGCCCCGGTCGTCGTCATCGGAACGGGCAGGGCTGGACGTCGGCGCGGTGCCTTGGGTACTGCTGTCCGTCCCGGACGCAGTCCTGGCGATCACCGACGGCGTCGAAGCGTACACCGCGGCTGCGGCGACCCCGGCGGCAGCGAAGCTGCCCACGCCCACGGCCGCAGTAATCCCGGTGGCAAGGCGTTTGCCCCTGCTGCGAGTACTCATGGCCCGATCCGTTCCTAGCGGCCTGTGTTTCCTCCCATAGTGCGCTTCATTCCTGTGTAGATGCTTTAAGGAAGCTGTTACCAGGCCGGTTTCCGGGGAGTGCCGTTCACGGGGTCACCAGAGTGAGGGCAGGCTTCCCACCAGGCGTTCGTACATGGCCAGCGCCGACCCGTCGGTAAGCGACGCCACCTGGTCGATGACGACGCGAAGGCGCGCGCCTTCGTCGTCCGCCGCCCGCCAGTCGGCAGCGAACATCGGCTCCAGGTGGCGGTCGCCGGTGGCGCTGAGGGCGGTGACCAGGGCGTGGAGGACCTCCCGCTGGCGCTCGTAGATGGGCTGCCGGTGCTCGGTGGTCATCACGAAGGTGGTGGCCAGGCCCTTCATGACCGCGATCTCCATCACGGTCTCGTCGGGGACCATGAGTTCGGCGTTGTAGCGGGTGAGGTTTTCCGGCCCGTAGACGGCACGGGTGGTTTCCAGGGCACTCTGGCAGAACCTGCCGATGAGCTGGCTGGTCATGTTCTTGAGGGCGGCCATCGACTTGCGGCTGCCATCCGCCTCGCGGACCCAAACCTCCGTCGCCTCCAGCCGGGCCAGGGCGGCATCGATGGCGGCAGGATCGTTGTGCGGCAGGTACCACTGCTTGGCGTAGCCCACCACCCGGGCGCGGTGGTCGGGGTTGTCCATCCAGCGGAGCTGGAAGTGCCCGGCCACGATGGCGTCCTCCACGTCATGCACGGAGTAGGAGATGTCGTCCGCCAGGTCCATCACCTGGGCTTCCAGGCAAGTCCGGCGTTCCGGGGCGCCTTCGCGGATCCAGTTGAAGATGGGGAGGTCGTCCTCGTAGGCACCGAACTTGCTGGTGCGCTGGCCGTGGATCACCGGCGCCTCCAGTGCGGACCAGGGGTATTTCGACGCCGCGTCAAGGCTTGCACGGGTCAGGTTCAGTCCGGCGGGCCGGCCGTCCGCTGCCAGCACTTTGGGTTCCAGACGGGTCAGCAGGCGCAGGGTCTGGGCGTTGCCCTCAAACCCGCCGATCGCATGCGCCACCTCATTCAGCGCCGATTCGCCGTTGTGGCCAAAGGGCGGGTGGCCGAGGTCGTGGCTCAGGCAGGCCGTGTCCACCACATCCGGGTCGCAGCCAAGGGCCCGGCCGAGTTCGCGGCCCACCTGGGCCACTTCCAGGCTGTGGGTGAGGCGGGTGCGGACAAAGTCGTCGGTGTCCGGGGCCACCACCTGGGTTTTGGCACCCAGCCGGCGCAGGGCGGACGAGTGCAGCACCCGGGCACGGTCCCGCTCGAAGTCCGAGCGGTAGGTGCTCTTGGGCGGCTCCTCCACCCAGCGGGCGGAGTCGTGCGTGTCGTAGCCCGGCAGGGCCAGGCCAGCTGTGGGGGTTCCGGGCCCCGGGGTCCCGGCGGTGCGTGTTTCAGCCACCGGAGACGTCCAGTTCGGCCGCCGAGATATCCCGGGACTGGTCCTCGTTCAGGGCTCGCGAGTCCAGCCAGTCCTTGGGCAGGGCAGGCCTCTTCGGCGAGCCGGCGCGGCCCCGGGGACCCTCCGCATCCACGCCCGGGTAGGGCGAGTCGAGGTCCAGTTCGGCCAGCGTGTCGCGGAGCACCTCAAGGCTGGTGACCAGGGCCAGCCGGGTGCGCAGTTCCCCGCCCACCACATAGCCCTTGAAGTACCAGGCGATGTGTTTCCGGATTTCGCGCAGCGCCTTGCCTTCGTCGCCGAAGGTTTCCACCATCAGCTCGGCATGGCGGTAGACGCCCTCGGCCACCTGGCGCAGGTTGGGCCGGTGCCGGACATCGCTGCCTTCGAAGGCGGCCTGCAGGTCCCCGAACAGCCAGGGCCGGCCCTGGCAGCCGCGGCCCACCACCACGCCGTCCACGCCGGTTTCGCGGACCATGCGGACGGCGTCCTCGGCGGACCAGATGTCGCCGTTGCCCAGCACCGGAATGTCGGGGAGGGCTTCGCGGAGGCGGGCGATGGCGGACCAGTCGGCCTTGCCGGAATAGAACTGGGCGGCGGTACGGCCGTGGAGTGCGACGGCGGCCACGCCTGAATCGCGGGCAATCCGGCCGGCGTCGAGGTACGTCAGGTGGTCATCGTCGATGCCCTTGCGCATCTTGATGGTCAGCGGAATGTTGCCCTTTGACGCTTCCCTGACGGCAGTCTGCACGATCGAGGTGAACAGGTCGATCTTCCAGGGCAGGGCAGAACCGCCGCCGCGGCGGGTCACCTTGGGGACGGGGCAGCCGAAGTTGAGATCGATATGGTCGGCCCGGTCTTCCTCAACAAGCATCCGTACGGCGGCGCCCACCGTTACGGGGTCCACGCCGTAGAGCTGGACGGAGCGGACCTTTTCGTCGTCGTCGTGGGAGATGATGCGGAGGGATTCGGGCGTCCGCTCCACCAGCGCGCGGGAGGTGACCATCTCCGCCACATACATGCCGCCGCCGTATTCGCGGCAGAGCCGGCGGAAGGCGGAGTTGGTGATCCCGGCCATCGGGGCAAGGATCACCGGGGTGTCAACGGTGATGGGTCCCAGCTTCAGGGGCGGGAGTTCCAGCTTGGGGGCGGGAGGGGTTGCTGCAACAGTCACCTGTCCATTGTTGCAAAGCCGGGCAAATCGGTGGCGTCTGGGCTTTGTTCAGCCGCCGGCGGCCCGCCGGCCGCGGCGGGTGGCAGGTTCGTCCGTGGCGTGGGACCCGCCTGCCGTTGCACGCGCGTCCGTTGCCGCCGCGTCCGTTGCCGGCGGCTCGGCGCCGTCCGTGGCGGTGCGCCGGCTGCCTTCCGCAAGTGCGGCGGCGGCGAGCGCCCCCGTGTCCGCAACGTCGTCCGCGTGGCTGTGCCCGGCGTCGTGCTTTCCATTTCGCGGCCCGGCGGTTGGTACCTGGGCTCCGCCGGCCTTGATCCCTGTTGCCTTGACGACGAGGACGGCGATCAGGGTGGTCACCGGGATGGCCAGGACCAGTCCGATGGAACCCACCAGCGTCCGGATGACCTCCTCGGAGAGCTCGGCGCTGGTGAGGGTGTCCATCAGCGGCCGGTCGTAGAGCATGACGATGATCAGGATGGGCAGGGCGGCACCGGCGTACGCGAAGGCGATGGTGTAGACGGTGGAGGCGATGTGGTCGCGGCCGATCCGCATGGCGGACGTGAACAGCTTGCGGGCGCTGCTGGCCGGTGCCAGTTCGTAAAGCTCCCACACGGCCGAAGACTGGGTGATGGTGACATCATTCAGGACGCCCAGGCCGGAAATGATGAGCCCGCACAGGATGACGCCCGAAATTGAGATGTTCGACGACGTGTTCACCAGGGTGGCGGCGTCGTGGCTGCCGACGCCGGCGAGGTTGGCGGCGTCGGTGGCCCAGGCCGCCAGGAGGGCCGTGATGGCCAGGCCGAAAATCGTGCCCAGCAGCGCCGTTGATGTGCGTGCGGAGAACCCGTGGGCGAAGTAGAGCACCCCGATCATGATCACCGTGGAGCCCACCAGCGCCAGCAGCAGCGGCGGTTTGCCTTCCACCAGGCCGGGCAGCAGGAAGCTCACCAGCACGAAGTAGGCACCCACCAGCCCGATCAGGGCGCGGAGTCCGCGCCACCGTGCGACGGCGATGACCACCACGGCGTACAGCGCGGCCAGGAGGACGATTGGCAGGGTCCGGACGAAGTCCACGAAAATGTAGGCCGGCGAACCCTGGGATCCGGTGGCGCCCTGGACGTTGGAGAGGTTCAGGTAACGGATCTGGTCACCCGGTTTGACCCCGTGCGATGAGGCGACATCCGGGTTGATGACCACCTTGACCGGACTGCCGCCCTTGTCCGGTTCGGTGAAGGCGAACGTACACTTCGAGCCCTGCTGGCCCGGGTTTTGCGAACCTGTTCCCTCCTGGCCCGTGTTCTGCTGGCCTGTTCCCTGCTGGCCTGTCCCCTGCTGGCTGGTGCCCTGGGTGCAGCTTTCGGTTACCACGCTCTGGATGGTTCCTGTATCAAATGTGACCCCGGGGGCCGTGGAGTACGGGTTGGCGAGGGATATTCCTTCCTTGCTCCCCGACGGCCACAGCGCGGCCATGCCGGCCAGGGTCAGCAGCGCCAACGGGATGAGCACCGCAGCCAGGATCCGGTTCGCCTTGCTGCGGGCAGCCATCGCCTGGGGCGTCGGCTCCGAATGATCTACGGAAGCGTGGGAGTGGCCGGCGCCCATCAGCAGTTCAACCTCATACGTTGAACTCTACGTGCGCCGCCATAGGGTCTATAAATGGACCATCGGGATGGGGAGGAACCAGGCATGGACAACCGTGGAACGCGGGGAACCGGCAGTGCGGCAGGAATTCGCGGGGCCTCAAACGGCGGGGTGCAGGACGGGCAGGGGCCCGCGGTTCCCGCCTTCCAGCCAGTCCTGAGCGTCCTCGAAGCGTCCGGCGATACCAGAGGCGTGGTCCTGGTCCTGCACGGCGGCAAGGCCCACAGCCGGGATCCGGTGGAGGCCCGGCACCTGAGCCCGGCCAGGATGATCCCCTTCGCCCGGCATCTGCACCGGGCCGGCCGGAAGCACGGGCTGGCCGTCTGGTCCCTGCGCAACAGCGTCCGCGGCTGGAACGGCCCGGAGATGTCGCCGCTGCAGGACGCCCGGTGGGCGCTGGCACAGATCGCCGAACGCCACCCCGGCGTCCCGGTCTTCCTGCTGGGCCACTCAATGGGCGGCCTGACGGCGGTGTGCGCCGCGGACCATCCGCAGGTGGAGGCAGTGGTGGCGCTTGCCCCCTGGCTGGGCCCGGAAACGCCGGCCGGCAGGGTCAGCGGCCGGAAGGTCCTGATCATCCACGGCAGCACGGACCACATGACCAGTCCCGCCCAGTCCCTCGCGTTCGCGCGCCGGGCCTCCGCGGAGGCGGCCAGCATGCAGTACGTGTCACTCAAGGGCGTCGGCCACTTCATGCTCCGCAAGATCCGCGTCTGGCAGACCCTTGCCACCGGCTTCGTCATCAAGTCCTTCGCCGAGAGCACGGGGGCAAAGGTCCGGCCGCCGCGGGCGTTCACGCAACTGCTGCCGGAATCCGCCGTCCACGTCACCCTGTAGGCGCCGGCTCCGATGCCCTGGCGTCCCCGGTCCAACGACCGCTTCTACCGGCTGATCGTGCGCACGGGCCAGTTCCTGCTGTGGGCGCTGCGGCTCCAGATCCTGCCAACGGGCCTGGAACACCTGCCCCCAAGGGGTCCCCTGAACGGCCCGTTCCGGCAAGTGTCGCCCAGCAGTGGCGTGGTTTTTGCCATCACGCACTTTGGCTACGTGGACTTCGCGGTGGTGGAGCTGCTCCTGTGGCGGCACACGCGCGCGCAGTTGCGCTTCCTGGTGCACCAGGGCGCGGCGGACCATTGGCTGGCCGGGCCCGCGATCAGCGCCAGCGGCCACGTGGTGGTGGGGTATGCCGGCCGCGCCGATGCCTATGACGCGGCAGTGGCGAAGCTCCGGGCCGGCGAGTACCTGGCCGTGTTCCCCGAGGCAGGGGTCAGCCGCAGCTTCACGGTGCGTGAATGCAGGACCGGCGCGGTCCGGATGGCCGCGGAGGCCGGTGTGCCGGTGATCCCGGTATCCGTCTGGGGCGCCCACCGGATCATGACCCGCGGCCATGGCTTTTCCCTCCGCCGCAGCTGGCGGGCACCGGTGCGGGTCCATGTGGGCGAACCTTTAGTGGTGCCGCCCGGACAGGATGCGGAGGCGGACACGGAGCTGCTGCGCAGCATCCTGCAGGCCGGCGTCAACCGCTGCATCGCGGACTATCCGCTCCAGCCTGAAGCCGGGGCGTGGTGGATGCCGGCGCACCTGGGCGGCAGCGCGCCGACTGATGCCGAGCGGCAACTGCTGGACGCGGAGGACGCAGCCGCCGGCCGCCGTCGTGGTCCCCGCCAGCCCAAACTGCTTCCGCGCCCCAAGTAGTAGCGCCAGGGGCCGTTGTGAGCGGTCAACACGGCGCCTGGCGCTAACTCCGACGAAAAATTGCTGCTAGTCCGAGACCACCAGCGTTTCCGCGCCCGCCAGCCGCGCTTTCCCGCTCTCCAGGAGGGGTTCGACGGCGGCGCGCAGGGCGGTCATGGAATCGTCCAGTTCCAGCATGACCGGGTGCTGGTACGCGATCAGGGCCAGGATGTCCCGGACCGCCTCGGCGGCGTCGCCGGCATCCAGCGCGGGCTCGTGCCCGACGAAGACGTCCGTGGGAGCTTCGGCCGAGGCCGCCGCGGGCTCCTGCCCGTCTTCCGGCGTGGCCGGGGCTGCGTAGCTGACGGCGAACGCGCGGATGCGGCCCTTCTTTGCCGGTGCCACACCCGTCCCGAAGGCCGACTCCGGCTGGGCGCGCAGCACGATGGCGCCGTGCGCCCCGGTGAGCTCGTCCAGGAAGAGCCTCTGCACCTGGCCCACGGACAGCACACCGGGTGAGTCCCAGCCGTGGATGGAGGTGTAATACCGGCCCACCACATCGGTCAGTTCCACGGACCCGGTGGCGAGGTCCATGACCACGTCGGAGCCGGCGTTCTCACCGCTGACGGGCCGTCCGCCGTAGTCCTTGTCCGGGAAGACCGGCAGCCGCAGGGCGCCGGGCTCCACCACCACCAGGCGGGACCGCTGGATGGGCGCCAGCCCGAAGGCTTCGGCGAACGCGGCACCAGCTGTGCCCGGCTCCACCTTGGCCCGGAGCTTTGTCACGCCCGACGGCGCGTTCTCCGCTTCACGGCGCAGCATGGTCAGCAGGCTGGCCCCGATTCCCGAGCGGCGGTGGTCCCTGGCCACCTCGATATAGGTCCAGAGGCGTTCCGGGTGCAGGGACGCCTCATAGACGACGCCGGCAGCGACGGGGATGCCGACGCCATCAATAACGTCCTCGGCAACAATGCAGCGGCGCCACGGGGTGCCGTCCCGTCCGTTGGAGGACACGGCGAGGGCGCCGCGGAACTGGCGGGCCTGGGCGGTGTCCGGGTCGCCCCAGATCTCCAGGAGGGCAAGGTCGTCGCCGTCGCGCCATTCGCGGTATTCGATGGCCATGCTCAGGCCCCGATCAGCCGAGCCGCCAGGTAGCCCTCCACCTTGTCCAGGGAGACGCGCTCCTGGCTCATGGTGTCCCGCTCGCGGATGGTCACGGCCTGGTCCTCGAGGGTGTCGAAGTCGACCGTAATGCAGAACGGGGTGCCGATCTCGTCCTGGCGGCGGTAGCGGCGGCCGATCGCGCCGGCGTCGTCGAAGTCGATGTTCCAGTTCTTCCGCAGCTGGGCGCCCAGGGCCTTGGCCTTCGGGGACAGGTCCTCGTTGCGGCTCAACGGGAGCACGGCTGCCTTGACCGGCGCCAGGCGCGGGTCAAGCTTCAGGACGGTGCGCACGTCCACGCCACCCTTGGCGTTGGGGGCCTCGTCCTCGGTGTAGGCGTCCACCAGGAATGCCATGAAGGAACGGGTCAGCCCTGCCGCGGGTTCGATGACGTACGGGGTGTAGCGCTCGTTGGTGGCCTGGTTGAAGTAGCTCAGGTCCGTACCGGAGGCCTTGGCGTGGGTGGAGAGGTCGAAGTCGGTGCGGTTGGCGATGCCTTCCAGCTCGCCCCACTCGGAGCCCTGGAAGCCGAAGCGGTACTCGATGTCCGTGGTGCCCTTGGAGTAGTGGCTGAGCTTTTCCTTGGGGTGCTCGTAGAAGCGCAGGTTCTCCTCGCGGATGCCCAGGCCGGTGTACCAGGCCATGCGCTCGTTCATCCAGTACTTGTGCCACTCTTCGTCCGTGCCGGGCTCGACGAAGAACTCCATTTCCATCTGCTCGAATTCGCGGGTGCGGAAGATGAAGTTGCCGGGGGTGATCTCGTTGCGGAAGGACTTGCCGATCTGGCCGATGCCGAACGGCGGCTTCTTCCGGGATGTGGTGAGCACGTTGTTGAAGTTCACGAAGATGCCCTGCGCCGTTTCGGGGCGCAGGTAGTGCAGGCCTTCCTCGCTGGCCACCGGGCCAAGGTAGGTCTTGAGCAGGCCGGAGAACTCCTGCGGCTCGGTCCACTGGCCGCGGGTGCCGCAGTTGGCGCAAGCGATGTCCTTCAGGCCGTTCTCTGCGGGGCGGCCTTTCTTTTCCTCGTATTCTTCCTCGAGGTGGTCGGCCCGGTAGCGCTTGTGGCAGGACAGGCACTCCACCAGGGGGTCGGAGAAGACTTCCACGTGGCCGGAGGCTTCCCATACCTGGCGGGGCAGGATCACCGAGGAGTCCAGGCCCACCACGTCCTCGCGGCCGCGGACCATGGACTGCCACCACTGGCGCTTGATGTTTTCCTTCAGCTCCGCGCCCAGGGGGCCGTAGTCCCAGGCAGAGCGCGAGCCTCCGTAGATCTCACCGGCCTGGAACACGAAGCCCCTCCGCTTGGAGAGGGAAATGACCTGGTCGAGGACGGATTTTGCTGCCATGGGGTAACTCCAATTTCTACAGGGCCGCTGGGTGCGGTCCGCGGGTTGTCAGGCCCCCGGCTGCTGTGTGCTGGGCACAACGGGCAGCGGCCCGGGGCGGATGAAGGAAGAACGGGGAAAGCTCGTGTCCTAGCGTACCGGCCGCTGCCTGCGCAGCGCGCCCCTTGGCCAGGGCAGGGTTGCCAGGATGATGGCGGCCAGCGTGAGCAGGGTGCCCAGCACGGTGGCCGGGGCCACGATGGTTCCCGGGGCGGGAAGCACCAGGTCCAGGGCCAGCGAACCGAGCAGCTGCCCCGCGATCATGCCCAGGCCCGTGACCAGCACCCCCAGGCTGCGGACCAGGAGTGCGCCCAGGCCAATGAACACGCAGCCCATGGGCCCGCCCAGGTAATACCACCACTCGCCCGGCAGCGGATTGGCGGGACCAGCCACCGCCAGCTTCACGGCGAGCGCTGTCCACAGCACCAGGCAGCCCGCCACGAAGTTGACCAGCGTGGCGGCGATCGGGGTGCCGTAATGGACGGTGGCGGTACCGTTCATGGCCTGCTGGAAACTCATGAGGAACCCCGCCGCCACCGGCAGGAGGACCGGAATGAGCAAGGCTGAAGGCCCTCCGCCGCCGCCTGCGCCCGCTCCGCTGAACCGCGGTGACACTGCCCAGGCGACGGCGGCGATGGTCAGGATGCAGCCGATGATGCGGATGCCGGTGACGGATTTCTTCCCGGCCGGCCCGATCCCGAGCCGGTCCACCAGGAGGCCGCTTACGGTCTGGCCGGTGACGGTGGCGACGGTAAAGAGGGCCACGCCGAGGATGCCCACCGTAAAGGACTGGGCGAAAACGAACAGCGCACCGATCGCCCCGGCCACCACGTAGATGCGGGGAAACGCGCGGTTCCGGACCGCCGGGAGGATGGCCGCCAGGCCGGCGCGGCCCCGTGGGAGCACCAGCGAAATCAGGATCATGACCAGCAGGCCTGTGCTGAAACTCACGGCCGCGGCGGCGATTCCGTCGTTGAGGCGGGCTCCCAGCGCCCCGTTGATCCGGCCCTGGACGGGAATGGCGAGGCCGGAGCCCACCGCCAGGGGGAGGCCTGCGAGGACCGGCAGGCGGGAAGGGGAGGTCATTGAATCCACCTTAGTTCAGGCATCATTGCTGTATGAGCAACCCGATTGACGACGTTCCCATCCGCGACAGCATGATCCGGCTGGGCCAGCTGCTGAAGCTTTCCAATCTCGTGGAGGACGGTGTGGAGGCGGCGGAGCTCATCAAGAACGGGCTGGTCAAGGTCAACGGGGAGATCGAGGACCGCCGGGGCCGGCAGCTGCACAACGGCGATACTGTCAGCGTCAACGGCCAGACAGTCCGCGTGGTGGCACCAAAGGCGGACTAGCCACCGGGCCGGCCACCCGCCGTCGTACTCCTACTTGTTGAGGACCTCGTGGGTGAGGAACTCCCCCACGTGGCCGATCTCCTGCTGGTTGATGCCGTGCCACATGCCCGTGTAGAGCACCTTGGTGAGCTTGACGTGCTTCCGCACCCAGCCCATGGTGAACTCGATCTTGTCCTGGGTGATCACGGGGTCCTGCTGGTCCCGGCCCCAGAACATGGGAACGGTGCCGTCCAGCTGGTCGTCCTTGAAGGTGGGGTCGCCGTCGGCGTCCACCACGAAGCCTGACAGTCCGACGACGGCGGCGAAGTCCGTGGGCCGCTGCCGCAGCAGCGTGGTGGCCATCGCCATTCCCATGGAGAAGCCCAGCAGCGTCACCGAGGGGTGGCCCACCCGGATCGTGTCGATCCACTCCAGGACGTAGGCCGAGGCCTTCTTGACCCGTTCCAGCGAGTATTCGATCGAGGCTGTCAGGGGGAACCAGGTGAAGCCGGGACCCATGGCGATGGGAGCCCGCACGGAGGCGACGGCGAAGTCCCCGGGCAGCATATCGGCCAGGCTGAACAGGTCCTGCTCATTGGCGCCGTAGCCGTGCAGCAGCACCAGCAGCGGTTTGCCGGTGCGCTGGTCCTCCGGGTGGGACCACAGGACAACAGGGGCAGGAAATACTTCGGCGTCAGTCATGGTTTCCATTCTTACAGTTACCCGAAAGTAACAACCTACGTTGGCGTAGGCAGAGAGGCGGAAGGCAGGATAGGACCGTGACTGACGCACGTGCCATCGAGACAACCTCCGGACGCTCCGGAACCCACCCGTGGACCCGGTATGTGGCGCTGGGCGATTCCTTCACGGAGGGCATCGGGGACCCCGAACCGTCGAGCCCCGGGGGCCACCGCGGCTGGGCCGACAGGGTGGCCGAAGAGCTGGGCCGCACCCAGCCGGACTTCGCCTATGCCAACCTCGCCGTGCGCGGCCGGCTGCTGCAGCAGATCGTGGACCAGCAGCTGGCTCCGGCCCTGGAACTGAAGCCGGACCTGGTCACGCTGTCCGCCGGGGGCAACGACCTCATCCGCCCCGGCGGCGACCCCGATGTCCTGGCAGAGAAGCTGGATTCGGTGGTCCAGATCCTGTCCATGGGCGGCGCCACTGTGGTCCTGTTCAACGGCCCGGACACCGGTTCATCCGTGCTCAGCAGGATCCGCAGCAAGGTGGCCATCTACAACGAGAACCTGCGCACAGTGGCTGCCCGGCACGATGCCGTGATCGCGGACATGTGGTCCCTGCGGCAGTTGAGCGACCCCCAAATGTGGGACCAGGACCGGCTGCACTTCTCGCCGCTGGGCCACCACACGATTGCGGCCATGGTGCTGGACGCGCTGAATGTGGAGCATTCGCTGGAACCGCTGCAGCCCAAGCCGCTGCCGCCCCGCACGTGGCGCGAGGCAAGGAGCGGGGACCTGGTGTGGGCCCGCGAGTACTTTGTGCCGTGGGTGCTGCGCCGGCTGCGCCACCAGTCCTCCGGCGACGGCATCACGGCAAAACGGCCGACGCCGGGTCCCGTCTTTGGTCCCGGTGTTCCGTTGGGATCCGGCGAGGGGCCGTTGGGAACGTCGGAGCCCAGCCACCGGTAGGGCTGCCCGGGTTTAGTCTGGAAGGACAACACACGAGAGGCGCGGCACCGTGAGCAGCTTGTTTTTCTGGATTATCATCCTGTCCTTCGTGGTCCCCATGGCCATGCGTGCATACCGCCGCTCCATGGCCCGGCGGGACCGGAACCAGGGCCTTCCCGGCCAGTTCCCGCGGCCGGGAGAGTTCCCCGGGCCGAACCAGTACCCGGGCTCTGGCCAGTACCCGGGCTTTGGGCAGTTCCCCGGCTCGGCGGGGCCGCAGAGCAACCAGCCCCGCGACGGCTACACCCAGCAGGATTACTTCTCCGGCGGCTTCCGCCGCGCCGGGCAGCAGCCTTTTGGCGGGCAGGAGCCTCTTGGCGGACAACAGTACGGGCAGCCGCCCATGCCGGATCCCCGGTTCGGCGCTCCACAGGAACCGCCGTTCCAGCAGCAGGCACCCGGTCAGTCTTCCGGGCCTGCCACTCCCCCGCCGCCGGCTGCGCCGCAGGGGTACCGTGCACGCAAGCTGGCGGAGCTGGACCAGCAGTACACCAACGGTGAACTGTCCATGGAGGAATACATGAAGCGCCGCGGCGACATCATGAACGGCTAGCTGGTTTGCTGGGCAGGCAGGCCGGGGACAATCCCCGGCCTGCAGTACTTAATCCACCTGTGCTTAATCCACTTGCGGGAAGCCCAGGTCAATGACCGAGGTGCTCGGGTCCGGCCAGCGGGTGGTCACCACCTTGCCGCGGGTGTAGAAGCGGATGCTGTCCGGGCCGTACATGTGCGTGTCCCCGAACAGCGAGTTCTTCCAGCCGCCGAACGAAAAGGTGCCCACCGGGACCGGAATGGGCACGTTGACGCCCACCATTCCTGCCTCCACGTCGAACTCGAACTGCCGCGCCGCCCCGCCGTCGCGGGTGAAGATGGCCGTACCGTTGCCGTATTCGTTGTCGTTGACCAGCTGTACGGCGTCGCTGTAGGTATCGACCCGGACCACGGACAGGACGGGGCCGAAGATCTCGTCGTCGTACACCTTCATGCCCGGCTTGACATGGTCCACCAGGCTGACGCCCAGGAAGAACCCCTTCGAGTCGAACTGCTGCGAGCGCCCGTCCACCACCACCGTGGCCCCCTCGGCTTCTGCTCCGGCGACGTAGGACGCCACGCGGTCCCGGTGCTCGGCGGTGATCAGCGGCCCCATCTGGGAAGCGGGGTCGGTTCCGGGACCGATCGTGAGGTCGGCCATGCGGGTGGAAATCGCCTTCACCAGGTCGTCGGCGATGGTGCCCACGGCCACCAGGACGCTGACGGCCATGCAGCGTTCGCCCGCCGAACCGTAGGCCGCGGAGACCGCGGCGTCGGCAGCCATGTCCAGGTCGGCGTCGGGAAGCACCACCATGTGGTTCTTGGCCCCGCCCAGGGCCTGCACCCGCTTGCCGTGCTCCGCCGCCCGACGGTAGATCGTCTTGGCAATGGGCGTCGAGCCGACGAAGCTCACCGCTTTCACGTCAGGGTGCTCCAGCAGGACGTCCACCGCTTCCTTGTCCCCCTGGACCACGTTCAGCACACCGGGCGGCAGGCCCGCTTCGGCGAACGCTTCGGCGATGAACACCGCGGCTGACGGGTCCTTCTCGCTGGGCTTCAGGAGCACGGTGTTGCCGCACGCCAGGGCGCTGCCGATCATCCACAGCGGCACCATGGCCGGAAAGTTGAACGGGGTGATGCAGGCAACCACGCCCACCGGCTGGCGGACCGAGTGCACGTCGATGCCGCCGGCCACCTGCTCCGAGCGCTCGCCCTTGAGCATGTGGGACAGGCCGGTGGCGAAGTCGATGTTCTCCAGGCCGCGGGCAATTTCGCCTTCTGCATCGGAGAGGACCTTGCCGTGTTCGCTGGTGAGGATCGCGGCGAGCTCCGGCTTGCGCTGGGTCAGGATCTCGCGGACCCGGAAGAAGATGGTGGTCCGTTTCGCCAGGCTGGTGGCCCGCCAGGCCGGCAGCGCGGCGCGCGCTGCCGCGATGGCTTCCTCCGTCCGCGCCGCCGAGGCCAGTGCCACCTGTTTTTCCTGTTCACCGGTGGCGGGGTTGAAGACGGGGCCGAAGCGGTCGGCGTCGCCGACGCGGGTGCCATTGATGTAGTGCGGGATGGTTTCCAAGGGAGTCTCTTTTCGTGGGGTGGCTTGCGCGGGCTGCTGGGCGGACGCCGTATGCCTACTGTGCTGACGGGGTCTGCGTGGCGGGCTCCAGCGAGCAGTCCACGAGTTTGATGATCATGGAGCAGTCCTTGCCCGCGTCGCCGGCGTCGATGAGCCGCTGGAAGAGCTGCTGGACGTGCCGGCCGATCTCCAGGGGCGTGCCGGTGTCTTCGGCGGCGCTGATGGCAAGCCCGATGTCCTTGTTCGCCAGCTCCGTGGTGAAGGTGGGCGCGAAGTCGTTGTTGGAGGCGGCGGTGGGAACCACCCCGGGCACCGGGTACCAGGTCCGCAGGGCCCACGAGTCGCCGGAGGAGACCGAGGCGATATTCCAGAAGACCTGCTTGTCCAGGCCCAGCCGGTCCGCCAGCACCGCGCCCTCGGCGGTGGAGGCAAGGTTGATAAAGAGCATCAGGTTGTTGCAGATCTTTGCCGCCTGCCCGGTGGTGGGGCCACCGGTGGGGATGATGTTCGCTGCCATGGGACCGATGTACCCGGCCGCTTCCTCCACGGCACCCTTTTCACCGCCCACCATGAAAGTCAGGGTTCCGGCCTCCGCGCCGCTCATTCCGCCCGAGACCGGGGCGTCCACGAAGCGGAAGCCGGCGGCAGCAGCGGCGTCGTGCAGTTCCTGGGCGGAGGCGACGTCGATGGTGGACGAGTCGACGAGCAGGGTGCGGGTGTCCGCGTGCTTCAGCACACCGTCCTCCCCGAGGTAAACGGCGCGGGCGTGTTCGCCCTTCGGGAGCATGGTGAACACAACATCGGCACCCTGGACGGCATCGGCGATGCCGGCCGCACGGGTAACCCCGCGTGCATCCGCGGCTGCCAGCGCGGCGGGATTGAGGTCGAAGCCGCGCACCTCATGGCCGGCGTCCACCAGGTTCGCGGACATGTGGCCCCCCATGTTGCCCAGGCCGATCCAACCAATAACTGCCATGTGTAAGCTCCTTTGCTTCCCTTCCGGCGCGTCGGCCGGAGTGTCTGTGTCCACCATCACACCACTGCTAAGGTGCAATCAAGGGGAAAAATCACAGACGCTCTGTGCATTGATGCACATTACTCAATGGAAGGCCCAGCGTGGACTCGAGACGCCTGCCAAGCCCGGACGACCTGCTCATCCTGTTGACCGTCGCCCGCCTCGGCCGCTTCAACGCAGTGGCGGAAACCCTGGGAACCACCCACACCACCATTTCCCGCCGCATCCTTGCGCTGGACAGGCAACTGGGTGGCCGCACCCTGGAGCGCAGCCCGCACGGCTGGGAGCTGACCCAGCTTGGTGCGGCGGCGGTGGAGGCGGCGGAGTCCATTGAGGCCACGCTGGGCTCGCTGTCCGGCCTGATCAGCCAGGACCAGGGCGCGCTCTCCGGCCTGGTCCGCGTGGCCACCACTGACGGCGTGGGGGCCGTCTTCGTCACCCCGTCACTGGTGCGCCTCCAGCAGCAGCACCCGCTGCTGAACATCGAGATGCTAAGTGCAACCCGGAAAGTCAGCCAGAACCGGTCCGGCGTGGACCTGGAGGTCGTCGTCGGCAGGGCGGACGTGACCACAGAGCAGACCATTTTCCTCAGCAACTACTACCTGCGCCTCTACGCCAGCCCCGGTTACGCCGCCAGCCACGGCCTGCCCGAAACGCTCGACGACGTGGGGCAGCATGCATTTGTGTCGTACGTTGAGTCGGCGCTGCAGGTGGAGGAGCTTGGGCCGCGCTGGTCAGCGCAGCTTCCGGCGCCCCGGACAAGCTTCCAGGCCACGAGCGTGTTCGCCCAGGTGGAAGCCGTGCGGCAGGGCGCCGGCATTGGGCTGCTGCCGAACTTCCTGGCGGCAGACGCGGACGTCGTCCCGGTCCTGCCGGCCGTCTTTGAACGCCAGCTCCCCATCTGGGCTGTCGCCCGGCCGGAGTCGCTGCGGTCGGCACGGGTGCAGGCGGTGATCTCTGCCCTGAAGGACGAAGTCAGGGACCGCTCCGCACTGCTGTCCGGCTGAGCCCGGCCGGGACGCCGGCGTGGGTGCCTCAGGCCCGGAAGAGCCGCCGGACCACGTGACCCGAGGCCAGGGCGTCCAGCCCTTCATTGATCTCGCTGAGCGGCCGCGTGTCGGAGTGCAGCAGCTCAACCGGCAGCTTTCCCTCCCGCCAGTAGCCGAGGTACGCGGGGATATCGCGCGCCGGCACGGCGTCACCCATGTAGGAGCCGAGCAGCCGTTTGCCTGCACCGGCGAACTGCAGCGCCGGCACGGTCAGCTGGGCGGACGGATGCGGCAGGCCCACGGAGACCACCGCGCCGCCCCTGGTGACCAGCTCCAGGCAGGACGCGATGACACCGGCCGAGCCCACCGCTTCGATGGCAACGTCGACGCCGTCGCCGGCTGCTTCGTCAATCAGCCGCCCCGCGTCCTCCGGCGTCCCCACCGCGGTGGCCCCGGCGTCGCGGGCCAGCTGATGCTTCCCCTGGTTGGGATCGATGGCGATCACGCTGGCGGCCCCGGCCAGGCGGGCCGCCATCACGGCGGACAGGCCCACCGCTCCCAGGCCGAACACTGCCACGGACTGGCCGGGGCCGACTCCGGCGGTGTTGAACACCGCTCCCATTCCGGTGAGCACGGCGCAACCAAACATCGCCGCCACAGTGTCCGGAACGTCGTCGTCAATCACCACCACTGATTCGCGCGCAACCACCGCGTAATCAGCGAACGCGGAAACGCCCAGGTGGTGATTGATCCGCTCCCCCGCCGGCGTCCGCAACAGTGCCGGGCCATGGAGCAGGTCTCCGGATCCATTCACCTCAGCTGCCCGGTGGCACAGGGCGGGCCTGCCGGACAGGCAGGCCCGGCACTGGCCGCAGCTGGGGACGAAGACCAGCACCACATGGTCGCCCACGGACACGTCGGAGACGCCGTCGCCCACGGACACCACCCGGCCCACCGCTTCATGGCCCAAAGCCATGGGAAGCGGCCGGACG
This sequence comes from Arthrobacter sp. NQ7, assembly GCF_029581595.2. NCBI lineage: Bacteria > Bacillati > Actinomycetota > Actinomycetes > Micrococcales > Micrococcaceae > Arthrobacter > Arthrobacter sp. NQ7. Next base: position 27,856 of record NZ_JARFXU020000033.1, read on the forward strand.
CGTGAACCGTCCACCACGGAAAGGTCCGAATGGCACAGGCTCGAGTAGGTGACGGAAACTCCCAGCTCACCGGCCCGCGGCTCCGGCTGCTCCAGCTCCTGCACCACCAGCGGCCGGGACTCGGCGTAGCTCTGTTTTCCCTCGGCCCCGGGCGGGGCGGGAACGGTGGAGTAGAGGACGGCGGCCTTCATGGGCCTACTTCTTGCTGGCAGCGAGCAGGTCTGCCGTGCCCTTGGCGTCGGCGGCATCAACGTCGTGCAGCGAGATGCCCCGGGTTTCCTTCAGGAAGAAGACCGCGACGGCGGTGATGGCGCAGGCGATGAGGAGGTAGACCGCCACGGGGACGGAGGACTTGTAGGTGCCCAGGAGCGAGGCGGCGATGATCGGGGCGAGGGAACCGGCCACGATCGACGTGACCTGGTAACCCAGGGAGACGCCGGAGTAGCGCATCCTGGTGGGGAACATTTCGGCCATGATGGCGGGCTGCCCGGCGTACATGAAGGCGTGGAACACCAGGCCGATCATGATGGCGGCCAGGATGATGGCGTCGTTCTTCGTGTCCATCATGGGGAAGGCGAAGAAGCCCCACGTTGCACCCATAATGGCGCCGGCCATGTAGACGGGCTTGCGGCCGAAGCGGTCCGACAGCTTGCCAACCATGGGCACGACGGCGAAGTGGACGGCGTGGGCAAGGAGCAGCAGCAGCAGGATGCGCGTGGTATCGGCCTGCACCACGGTCTTCAGGTAGGTGATGGAGAACGTCACCACGAGGTAGTAGAGGATGTTCTCCGCGAAACGCAGGCCCATGGCGGTGAACACGCCGCGCGGGTAGCGCCGGAACACCTCGGCCACGCCGTAGCCCTTGTGGCCGGCGTCCACCTCCTTGCGGGCTTCCAGGAAGATGGGGGCATCGTTGACCTTGGTGCGGATGTAGTAGCCGATCAGGACGATCACGGCGGACAGCCAGAACGCCACGCGCCAGCCCCAGCCCAGGAAGGCGTCCTGGGTCAGGGTGGAAGACAGGATGAACAGCACGGCCGTGGCCAGCAGGTTGCCCAGCGGCACCGCGGACTGCGGCCAGCTGGCCCAGAAGCCGCGGGACTTGCTGGGGCTGTGTTCGGCGACGAGGAGGACGGCGCCGCCCCATTCCCCGCCGACGGCGAAGCCCTGGGCGAAGCGGAGGAAGACCAGCAGCGCCGGAGCCCAGTACCCGATCTGCTGGAACGTGGGCAGGCAGCCCATGAGGAACGTGGACACGCCCACCAGGATGATGCTCAGCTGCAGCAGCTTCTTGCGGCCGAACTTGTCACCGAAGTGGCCAAAGACGATGCCGCCGATGGGCCGGGCCACGAAGCCGACGGCGTAGGTGAGGAAGGCGGCGATGATGCCGTCCAGTTCGGTGCCGGCATTGGGGAAGAAGGCCTTTCCAAAGACCAGCGTGGCAGCTGACGCATAGAGGAAGAACTCGTACCACTCCACGACCGTGCCGGCCATGGACGCGGTGACCACTTTCTTGAGGCCGGAGGCCTTGATGTCAGTTTCCTCTGTGCGCCTTGCGGCGGAGTTTTCCGTACTCATGTGAACTCCTTCGGCGTCGTCGTCGACACCACGGGGACCAAATCGGTGGCAGCCGGGTGTGATGCACACCACGAAAGCCGGATTCGATGAGTATGGTCTGCACTGAGTGCAACCTCAACGCCGAATAGTGCAGAGGGCATCTGCAGGAATGCACATCCGCCCTGACCCGGGACCCGCAGGAGTGGGGATGCGCCTTGCCTTCTAGACCAGGAAGCTGCTCCGCAACTGGTGCCCCAGCTGGCCGATTTCGGTGAGGAAACCGTCATGTCCGATAGGCGCCTGGATAACGTGGACGTCCACGTCCCCGGGCAACGCCTGGGCGAGTTCCCGGGATTGCGACGGGAAATACAGCCGGTCGGAGTCAACGGCTGCCACGAAGAACCGCGCAGTGGACCTGGCGAGGGTCTCTGCCAGTGTTCCCCTGCCGCGGCAAACGTCGTGGCTCATCAGCGCCTCAGTCAGGGCGATGTAGCTGTTGGCGTCGAAGCGCTTCACGAGCTTGTTGCCCTGGTGGTCCAGGTAGCTTTCAACCTGGTAGCGGCCGCGGGCCGCGAGCACGTCCCCCTGGAGGGGCGACTCCGGCGCCTGGGGCGCCCGGCCGAAGCGGCCCTCAAGTTCCGCCGCCGAGCGGTAGGTGATGTGGGCGATGCGCCGGGCGAGCGCCAGCCCGTCCTCCGGGCAGGGGCCGCCGTAGTAATCGCCGCCGTTGAAGTGCGGATCCTGCCTGATGGCCAGGGTCTGGGCCTGTGCAAAGGCGATCTGTTCCGCTGTGCTGGCGGCGCCGACGGAAATGACGGCGCAGCGCTGCACCCTCTCCGGGTAGGTGACGGCCCATTCCAGCGCGCGGGCGCCGCCCATGGATCCGCCCAGGACCGCGAACCAGCTCTTGACGCCCAGCTGGTCCGCCAGCCTGGCTTCCGCGACGGTGCTGTCGCGGAGTGTGACGAGGGGAAAACGGGAACCCCACGGGGCTCCATCCGGGGCCGGCGAGGACGGCCCTGTGGACCCGTAGCAGCCGCCTACGATGTTGACCGATACGACGAAGAACCGGTCGGTGTCCACGGGGGCACCCGGCCCGGCAAGCTGTTCCCACCAGCCCTCTTCGTCGGTGTCGCCGCGGGTCACGTGCGTGCTGCCGGTCAGGGCGTGCTCGATCAGGATGGCGTTGCTGCCGTCGGCGTTCAGCGTGCCCCAGGTTTCGTAGGCCAGCGTAACGTCGGGAAGGTATCCCCCGGCTTCAAGCTCCAGTCCGCCAATGGAGGCGTAACGGACAATTCCGTGCTCAGGGGCGGTGGTACGGGTGACGGTAACCGTCATGGCAAGACCTCTTCTACGCGCTTGCCTGCCGTCGTCTGACCGGCAGGCCAGGTCCTCACCCGGGGCACCCCACCGCGGAAGGAGGGTTGCCGGCCAGCAAGCCGGGGCTGTCACTGGCACTCATGACCTGGTACGAGTGTACGAAACACCCCCCGCACCAGGCCAAGAGTATGACCGGTTGTGACTTCCCCGCTTGCCGCCGCCGGAGCGTTCGGGCGGCGGTTGCATGCGCTCCCGACGCCCTGGGCTCCGTGCCCCGTGCGGCCGGCTGCCTGCTGCCTGCGGCCGGCTGCCTGCTAAGCGTCCTTGGCGGCGCGGAACCCCGCTTCCAGGTCCGCCAGGATGTCATCGATGTGTTCCAGTCCGACGGACAGCCGCACCAGCCCCGGGTTCACCCCGGCCACCGCCTGCTGTTCCGGGGAAAGCTGGCTGTGGGTGGTCGACGCCGGGTGGATGACCAGGGAGCGGACGTCGCCGATGTTGGCCACATGGGAGTGCAGCTCAAGGGCGTCGACGAAGCGCTTGCCCGCCTCCGCGCCGCCGGCCAGGTTGAAGGCGACGACGGCGCCCGTCCCCTTGGGCCCGTACTTGCGGCCACGCTCATACCAGGGGCTGGACGGCAGCCCCGCGTAGGCGACCGATTCGACGTCGTCCCTGGCCTCCAGCCAGCGCGCCACTTCCGTGGCGTTGGCGACATGCCGTTCCACCCGCAGGCTCAACGTCTCAAGTCCTTGGGAAATGAGGAATGCGTTGAACGGCGATACCGCCGAGCCCAGGTCCCGCAGCAGCTGGACGCGGGCCTTGAGGATGTAGGACAGGTTGGCGCCCAGGGCGCCGCCTGCTCCGAGGTCGCGGCCGTAGACAAGACCGTTGTAGGTGGGGTCCGGGGTGTTGAAGCCGGGGAACAGTTCGGGGTCCTCGCTGAAATCGAATTTTCCGGAATCGACGATGACGCCGGCGATGGCCGAGCCGTGTCCACCCAAGTACTTGGTGGCCGAGTGGATCACGATATCCGCCCCCCACTCCAGCGGGCGGATCAGGTACGGGGTGGAGAGGGTGTTGTCCACGATCAAGGGGACGCCTGCCTCGTGGGCGACCCTGGAAATGCCCTCGATGTCCAGGACGTCCTGGCGCGGGTTGGACACCACTTCGCCGAAGAAGAGCTTGGTATTCGGCTGGACGGCGTCGCGCCACTGGTCCAGGTTGTCCGGATCGGCTACGAACGTGACGGAGATGCCGAACTTCTTCAGCGTGTGGGCAAAGAGGTTGTAGGTTCCGCCGTAGAGGCTTGGGCTGGCCACGATGTGGTCGCCGGCCTCGGCGATGTTCAGCACGGCGAACGTTTCGGCAGCCTGCCCGGAGCTGAGCAGCAGCGCAGCCAGGCCGCCCTCCAGGCTGGCGATGCGCTGCTCCACGGCGTCCTGGGTGGGATTGCCGATCCGTGTGTAAATGGGGGCGAGCTCAGCCAGGGCGAAACGGTTGGCGGCGCTTTCGGCCGAGGGGAACACGAAGGACGTGGTTTGGTAGATCGGCAGGGCACGGGCTCCCGTGGCGCTGTCAACCTCCTGCCCTGCATGGATCTGGCGGGTTTCGAAGGACCATCCGTTGGACACTGCAAATCTCCTTTGACATGGGCCCGGCATGCTTCGGAGCAGTACGGGCCGCGCTTGCTTCCGGCTGATGCCGGACAGCCAGGTCTTCACCCGGGGCACCCCACCGCGGATGGAGGGTTGCCGGCCAGCGAGCCGGGGCTTGGCGCTGGCGCTCATGACCTGGGCCCAGTCTAGGAACTGGATGCTTGCCCCGGACAGCATTGTGACGAACAAGGTCTTCCGGCCACCGTTTCCGCCGAATATCGGGGGCGCCGGGCGCCGGTAATGCTAGTAAGGCTACCCTTAGCTGAGAGCCCGATCACAAAGTGCCAAGATGTTCGCATGCGCATGGATCACGTCTCTTACGCCTGTGAACACGATGGCCTCGCGGCCACTACCGAACGTATTGCAACTGCCCTCGGCGTTGAGGCAGTGAAGGGCGGGGTGCACCCCCGGTTCGGAACCCGGAATATGATCATCCCGCTCGCCGGGCACAAGTACCTTGAAGTTGTGGAGGTGCTGGACCACCCGGCATCGGACAAGGCACCGTTCGGACAGGCCGTTCGTGCCCGTTCCGCAGCCGGTGGCGGCTGGATGGGCTGGTGCGTCGAGGTGGACGACCTCGCCCCCTTCGAGGAACGCCTTGGCCGCGCTGCCGTGAACGGCAACCGCAAGTTCCCGGACGGCCGCGAACTGGTCTGGAAGCAAATCGGAATCCTGGGGCTCATCGCGGATCCCCAGGTCCCGTACATGCTCAAGTGGGAAGGCGATCCGTCGCTGCACCCGTCCAACGCCTACCCCAGCAACCTCAAGATGAGCTGCCTGACCATTGCCGGTTCCGCTTCGCGCGTGACCGAGTGGCTGGGTGAGCCCGTGGAGAAGCCGCTCGAGGACGTTGCCGTGGAGTGGGTCGCCCCGCACGGCACGCCGGGCATCCTGTCGGTCACCTTTGAAACCGCCAACGGAGCCGTCACCATCTGACGATCCCTGCTTCCCGCAGCCTGCGGGATCTGCGCTCTCCGGCATGCCCGGATACGCTTCGGCCGCCATCGGGTGGTGACAACGGCGTCACCACCCGATGGCGGCCGAATTCATTTAGGCGGGGCCAGCCGTGACGTGTTTCCTGCTTCGATGTATCACTCGTCCCCGGAACGTAGGGCCCGCGCTTTGATAGGACGACGCATCGTGGCGCTGCGCATGTTCCTTCTCGCGCTGGACATTTTTCTGCGCTACGAAGCGTGCTTTTGGCAACGGGTATGTGGGCGGCGGAAAGGAACGTCCGCGTCGAGACCGTACGACGGCGGCGGGCGGCTTTTGTTGTGAGGCGCCTTTCGCAGCGGTCGGGCTTGGGCGCGGCACGTTGGGCCGCCTTCCCGCGGGCGGCAGCAGGCCTGATTGTCGGACCCTCGTTGGATGATGTGGGTATGGGAATCAGCAGCGGTGTTGGGGTTGTGACGGAGGGTATTTCTGCCTCTGTTGCCGCCCTTCACGCGCTGGACCGGGAGGATGCTGCTTTGGCTTCCGGCGCCCATGGAGGCACTGATGTGGATGTGTTGCAGCGGCGGTATGAGCTCCGGCTGGAACGGCTGG
>NZ_JARFXU020000034.1:0-31555 GCF_029581595.2 Arthrobacter sp. NQ7
TCCAGGGCCTGCACGTCAACGGCGGGCAGGCCCTGGTAGCCGAAGAGTTTGAGGGAGGCGCGGGGCGACCGGATGAAGTCGTGCACGTCCGCCGCGGAGAGCGGCGGCACCCGGTGTGCCCAGTCATCCAGCAGGTTGACGGCATCCCCGGCCAGCCCGAAGGAAATAACGGGGCCCAGCAACGGATCCTCGATGGCCCGGAAGGTACAGGCCTGCCCCACCGGCGCCATCGCCTGCACCTCAAGCGCGGGGCTGCCGTAGGCTGCGAGCGCCCGCCGCATCTGCTCGATGTTGAGCCGCAGCGACTCCGCATCCTCAATGCCAAGGCGCACGCCGCCCAGGTCAAGCCGGTGCCGCAGGGCCGGGTCGGTGGTCTTGAGCACCACGGGCCAGCCCAGCGAGTCTGCTGCCGCCACTGCCTCGTCCGGGGTGGTGAACGGCGCCGAGGGCAGGACGGAAATGCCGTAATGCCCCAGCAGGGAGGCAGCGGCCGTGGGGTCCAGCTGCTTGAGCTGCTCCCCCTTCACGTCTTGAAGCAGGGCGTCGAGTTCGGCCTCGGCCTGCCGGGGGTCGCACCCGGCCGGCTCCACGAACTGTCCCTGGTCGCGCGCGGCCCACTCGGCGTAGCGGACCACGGCCGCGAGCGCGGCGACGGCGGCTCCGGGGTTGGAGAAGCAGGGGACGGTGCACCCATCGGCACCCACCAGTCCCTCCACGTGGATGGCCGGGTCCAGGATGCCGGTGAACGCGGCAACCACCGGCTTCCCCGCGCTGGCGGAACATTCCGCCAGGACCTGCGCCACGGCGTCGGCGGTCAGGCCGCGGGCAGGGAGCAGTGCGGCGACGGCGGCGTGCACGGCGTCCGAGGCGAGGGCGTCCAGGAGGGCCTTCCGCAGCGCCGGCAAGGCCACCGACTGGCCGGCGTCAAGGTCGAGTCCGGAGACCACCTGCGCCACCCCCAGGCCGTGCGCGACGGCGCTGTCCGCCACCACGTTGCCCAGCGCCTGGGAGTTGCTGAAGACGGCGACGTCGGGTCCGGCGGGAAGCGGCTGGCCTGACACCACCTGCGCGACGTCCACCAGCTGTTCGATGGTTTCCACCCGGATGACGCCCGACTGGCGCAGCATCGCGTCCAGCGCGCCGGCCGGCGCCTGGGTGGTCCGGACGGCATGGCCGGGAGGAAGGCGCAGCCCCATGGTGTCCGACTTGGCCACGATGACCGGCTTGGTGCGCGCCAGGCGCCGGGCGATCCGGGAGAACTTGCGGGGGTTGCCGATCGATTCCAGGTACAGGCCCACCGCGGAGGTGTCGGCGTCGTCCTCCCAGTACTGCATCATGTCGTTGCCGGAGACGTCCGCGCGGTTGCCGGCGGAAAGGAGGCTGGACAGTCCCAGCCGTCGCCGGCTGGACGCGGCGTACAGCGCGACGCCGATCGCGGCGGACTGGCTGAACAGGCCCAGGCTGCCGCGCAGCGGCATGGTGGGCGCCATGGAGGCATTCAGGGACACATCCGGGTGGGTGTTGGCAATACCCAGCGAGGCCGGGCCAATCACCCTCATCCCGTTCGCCCTGGCCTGGCGCACCAGGGCGCGCTGCCGCAAAAGCCCGCGTTCGCCGTCGTCCGCAAAGCCCGCGGAGGCGATGACCACGCCCTTGACGCCGGCCGCCGCGCAGTCCGCCACCACGCCGGGGACTTCCTCGTACGGCACGGCGACGATGGCCAGCTGCACGGGTTCGGGAACCTCCGAGAGCTTGCCGTAGGACATCATGCCCGCCAGCTCCAGCGCCTCGGGGTTGATGGCGTAAACGGTGCCGTGGAAGCCGCCTTCGATGATGTGTTCCAGCAGCTGGTAGCCCACGGTGCCCCATTTGCGGCTGGCACCGATGACGGCAACGGACGACGGCGCCAGCAGCTCCCGGACGCTCCTCGCCTCGGCGCGGTGCTCGCGGGATTCCATCACGGCCCGCGACTTTTCGGTGGGGTCGATGTTGAACTCGAGGCTCACGACGCCGTCATCGAAATGCCTTTTGACGTCGTAGCCGGCGTCGGAGAAGACCATCAGCATCTTGCGGTTCTCCGGCAGGACTTCCGCGGTGAACTTCCGGATCCCGTTTTCGTGGGCGGCGGCGGCAAGGTGCTCCAGGAGGATGGAGCCAATGCCCCTGCCCTGGTGGGCGTCGGCGATGTTGAAGGCGACCTCGGCTTCGGTGGGGTCGGGCAGCCGGTCGTAGCGGCCGATGCCGATGATTTCGTCGTGGATGGTGATGACGAACGCCACCCGGTCCTTGTAGTCCACTTCCGTGAAGCGCTTCAGCTCCTTGGCGGACAACCTGGCCTTGAAGGCGAAGAAGCGCATGTAGATTGAATTCTGCGATTGCCCGGTATGGAAGGCCTGGACGGCGTCCGCGTCCGAGGGGTGGATGGGCCGCAGGTGCGCCGTTCCGCCGTCGCGCAGGACGACATCGGCTTCCCAATGTTCCGGATATTCGCCGTCCCCGGGCTGATCCACCATAGGCTTAGCCTAGCCACAAACTATCGCAGCACGCCTGCAAGGCTGCGCAGTAACCCCAGAAGGATTTACCAAAACCCATGGCCCGCCGCCAGAATTCAACGCCCATCGCGGACGACAGCTACACGGAGAACATCGTCGATATCGACGTCACGTCCGAGATGCAGGGTTCGTTCCTGGAGTACGCCTACTCGGTGATCTACTCCCGCGCCCTGCCTGACGCCCGGGACGGCCTGAAGCCGGTACAGCGCCGCATCCTGTACATGATGAGCGACATGGGCCTGCGCCCGGACCGGGGCCACGTCAAGAGTGCGCGCGTGGTGGGCGAAGTCATGGGCAAGCTGCACCCGCACGGTGACGCCGCCATCTACGACGCGATGGTCCGCATGGCCCAGGACTTCTCGCTGCGGCTGCCCCTGATCGACGGGCACGGCAACTTCGGATCGCTCGACGACGGCCCGGCAGCACCGCGGTACACCGAGGCCCGGCTGGCGGCGGCCGCCCTCACGCTCACCAACCACCTCGACGAAGACGTGGTGGATTTCGTCCCCAACTACGACAACCAGCTGACCCAGCCGGACGTCCTTCCCGCCGCTTTCCCCAACCTGCTGGTCAACGGCGCCACGGGCATCGCCGTCGGCATGGCCACCAACATGGCCCCGCACAATCTGGTGGAAGTCATCTCCGCCGCCCGGCACCTGATCGCCAACCCGGACGCCACCCTGGATGACCTTATGCGGTTCGTTCCGGGCCCGGACCTGCCCAGCGGCGGCCGGATCGTGGGCCTGGACGGCATCCGCGACGCCTACGCCACCGGCCGCGGCTCGTTCAAGACCAGGGCCAAGGTGGAGATCGAACAGCTCTCCGCGCGCCGCACCGGACTGGTGGTCACGGAACTGCCGTACATGGTGGGCCCGGAAAAGGTGATCGAAAAGATCAAGGATGCCGTCAACGCCAAGAAGCTGACCGGCATCAGCGACATCGTGGACCTGACCGACCGGAAGCACGGGCTGCGGCTGGTCATCGAGCTCAAGAACGGCTTCAACCCCACCGCGGTGCTGCAGCAGCTCTACCGCTATACGCCGATGGAGGACTCCTTCGGCATCAACAACGTCACCCTGGTGGACGGCCAGCCGCAGACGCTGGGCCTGGTGGACCTGCTGTCCGTGTACGTCAACCACCGGATCAACGTGGTCCGGCGCCGCACCGTCTTCCGCCTGGGCAAGAAGAAGGACCGCCTGCACCTGGTGGAGGGCCTCCTCATCGCCATCGTGGACATCGACGAGGTCATCCAGATCATTCGGTCATCGGACGAGGCCGCCGCCGCCCGCGAGCGGTTGATGTCCATCTACGACCTCACCGAGATCCAGGCCAACTACATCCTGGAACTGCGGCTCCGCCAGCTCACCAAGTACTCCCGGATCGAACTCGAGAAGGAACAGGACGAGCTCCGCCGCGAGATCGCGGAACTGCAGGCCATCCTGGACTCCGAGGAACTGCTCCGCACGGTGGTCTCCGACGAACTGGGCGCCATCGCCGAGGAACACGGCACCCCGCGCCGCACGGTACTGCTGGAATCCGAGGCCGTCTCCCCCACCGTTGCCGCGGAGCTTGCAGGAGCGAACGGCAGGAAGGCCAAAGCCGCGCCGCTGGCCCTGGAAATCGCCGACGACCCCTGCTGGGCCATCCTCACCGCATCCGGACAGGTGGCGCGCACCAGCAACCAGGAGCCGCTGGCCGAGGCGGGTCCCCGCAGCAAGCACGACGTCTACACCTCCGTGGTGAAGACCTCGGCCCGGGGCGAGATCGCTGCCATCACCTCACTGGGACGCATGCTCCGCCTGCAGGTCATGGACATGCCCGTGCTGCCGCCGGTGACCGGCCTGCCCAACCTGGCCGGGGGTGTTCCGGCAAAGGAATTCCTGACCCTGGTCAAGGGCGAGACCCTGGTGGCCTTCGTGCGGCTGGATGAGGTCCTGGCCATCGGCACGGCCCAGGGCGTGGTGAAGCGCGTCCAGCCTGACTACCCCCTGAACCGGGAAGACTGGGAAGTCATCACCCTCAAGGACAAGGACACCGTGGTGGGTGTGGCTTCCGCCGGTGAGGACGACGCCGAACTGGTGTTTGTCACCCGCGAAGCGCAGCTGCTGAAGTTCCCCGCCTCCGCGGTGCGCCCCCAGGGACGCACCGCCGGCGGAATGGCGGGCATCAAACTCGCCGCCGGTGACCAGGTGATTTTCTTCGGTGCCGTCCAGCCCAAGGACGAGTCCGCCGTCGTGGTCACCATTGCCGGCACCAACGGCGCCCTCCCCGGCACCGCTCCGGGCACCGCCAAGGTGACGGCCTTCTCCGAATACCCGGCGAAGGGCCGCGCCACGGCAGGGGTCCGGTCGCACCGGTTCCTGAAGGGCGAGGACACGCTGCTGCTTGCGTGGGCGGGGCATGGCCCGGCCAAGGCATCCTCGGCTGCGGGGGTGGCACGGTCACTGCCGCAGGAGCACGGCCGCCGCGACGGCTCCGGCGTCCCGCTCTCGCAGGCGGTGGAAGCGGTGGGTCCGGCCATGGCGTGGACGGACGGCCCGGAGAACTAGACTGCTCCCATGCCTATCGTGCCTGATGAGAAGGACTGGACCTGGGTCCTGTCCCGCCCCTGCCCGGAATGCTCCTTCGACGCCTCCACCGTCACTCCGGCGACGGTTCCGGGAAGCATCGAGAGCATGCTCCCCCGGTGGCGGGCCGTCCTGCGCCGGCCGGATGTGGCGCAGCGCCCCAACGACCACACGTGGTCGGCGCTGGAGTACGCCTGCCACGTGCGGGACGTCTTCGCCCTTTTCGACCAGCGGCTGAACCTGATGCTGGAATCGGACGACGCCCGGTTCGACAACTGGGACCAGGACGCCACCGCGGAGGAGAAGGACTACGGCAACGCCGACCCCGCCGTGGTGGGCGCGGAACTGGCAGCGGAAGGGCACCAGGCCGCCGACTCATTTGCCCGGGTGCGTGAGGAGGACTGGGAACGCCGCGGCCTGCGCAGCAACGGCTCGGAGTTCACCGTCCTGACGCTCGCCCAGTACTTCCTCCACGACGTGGTCCACCACCTGCACGACGTCAACGGCTAGCGCTGCTGACCCGCGGGGCCGGCAGGCAAGCCGTCAGCGGGAAGGGGCAGCGTCACCCGGGTGGCAAGTATTTACCGGGAACGTGCCAGCGGTCCCCGCGGCCGGCCCGAGGAAATGCCAAGGTCCAGCCGGGCGTCGCCTGGGTGGATGTCCGCCGGGTTGTGGGTCACCAGGACCACGGTGCGGTCCCGCAGCCCCGCCCGCAGGTCCGCCAGCATGAGGGCGGCGGCCTCCGCGTCCAGGTGTGCCGTGGGCTCATCCAGGAGAATCACCTCGGCGCCGGTCAGCAGGGTCCGCGCCACGGCCAGGCGCTGGCGCTCGCCGCCGCTGAGGAAAGCACCGCCCGGGCCGATCCGGGTGTCCAGCCCCGCCGGCAACCGGCCCACCAGGTGATTAAGCCCGACGGCGGCCAGCACGGCTTCGAGCTCGCTGTCACCGGCCGCTGAGTCACCATCGGCGGACGTCCCGGCCTGGGACGTCCCGGCTTGGCCCGCGTTGGCTTGGCCGGCGGTGGCCTGGCCCGCATTGGCCTGGACGGCATTGGCTTGGGACGGGCGGCCCAGCAGCAGGTTTCCCCGGATCGTGGAATCGAACAGGTGCGCCTCCTGCGGGCACCATGCAGCCCGGCCGGTGACCATGGCACGGCCCGCGGCCGGCGGCAGGAAGCCCAGGAGCACGGAGAGCAGCGTGGATTTTCCGGACCCCGATGGACCGGTGACCGCCAGCCAGCGTCCGGGCTCCGCCACGGCCTCCAGGCCGGTGAAGACCGGATCGCCCCCGGGCCACGCCGCAGCCAGGTCCACCAGCTCTACACCGGGGACGCCGCCGTCACGGCCCGGAACAGGCTGCAGGCCGCCGGGCCCGTCGGCGCCGCTGGACGCAGCGCCGTCAAGGGCACCGGACTCCCCCACTTTGCGCATCACGGCGCGGAGTGCGGGGAACTGGCGCACCGCCGTCGTCATGGCCGCGAAGGGCTCCACCAGCGCGAGCAGGAGGAGGACCACCACCGCCGCAGTGGCCGGCGCCACCCGGTCACCCAGGACCCCGGGACCTGCCAGCCAAGCGGCGGCCAGGGCTGCGGTGCCGCAGCCGGCGGTGGCAACGGCATGGCCCAGCCCCTCGGCCCAGGCAGAGCGCTGGGAGGCGCGGGTGGCGCCGCGATCCTCCGCCAGCAGCGCTTCGAGCACCAGGGGTGCCACCCCGTTGGCGTGCAGTTCGGCGCGTGCGTCCAGTGCCGCAGCGACTCGGCGCAGGACGCCGGACCGCAGGGACTGCTCCACGCTGGCGGACTTGTGGTCGCCCCACAGCGCGGCGGCTGGCGCCAGCAGCAGGCCACACGCGACGGCGGCCAAAACAGCGGGAACGGCGGCAGGGACCAGGACGTCCGTTGCGGCCACGGCAAGGACGGACACTGCGAGCGCCGTGAAGGGCGGCAGGACCACGCGGGGCAGCAGGTCACGGACCGTGTCGACGTCGTCGATCACGGTGCCCAGGACGTTGCCGCCCTGCAGGAGCCGGCGCAACGACAGCGCGCGGCGGCTCAGGGACTCCCAGAGCCGGCCGCGCAGGCGGGTCAACGCGGCGAAGACGGCGTCGTGCAGCAGCAGCCGCTCCCAGTACCGGAATACGGCCCGGCCGATGCCGAAGAACCGGACGCCGACGATGGCGGTCAGGAGGTAGAGAATGGGCGGCTGCTCACTGGCCCGGATGATGAGCCAGCCGGACAGACCGGACAGCGCGACGGCGAAGACGGCCGCCAGGGTGCCGACGAACGCTGCCGCCGCGAACTTGCCGCGGACCGGACCCAGCAGCGTGGCCAGGAGCCGGACAGTGCCGGTCCCGGACCGGGTGCCCGTAGACGGAGTGCCGGGGGCACGTTCGGTGCTGGCGGCGCGTTCGGGCACGCCCGCGTCATCGCTGCCGCCATCCGTGGAGGATGCGGCGCCGGCGGGCAGGCCGACGCTGCGGCCGTGCTGCGCTGCCGCCACTGTGCCGGACGCCACCACCGGCACTACCACCGGCACTACCGGCACCAGCTGGTCCGCGAGGTCCCGGGTCCGCTGGTTGTGGGCCACCAGGATCACGGTCACCCGGCCGCGCAGCCGCCGGATGGCATCCTCCACGACGGCGGCGGAGGCCTCGTCCAGGTGGGCGGTGGGTTCGTCGAGCAGCAGCAGCGTGGCCCCGGCGTCGATCCTTGCCAACCCCCGCGCCAAGGCCACCCGGCGCAGTTCGCCCGGGCTCAGCTCGGCCTGGTGCTTCCCGGCCAGGTGCCCGGCACCGGCCCGTTCCAGGCAGCGGCGCGCGGCTTCTTCGGCGGCGAACCGGTCCGGTCCGTGGCTGGAGTCCGGCGAGAGATAAAGCAGCACCTCGTCCAGGACGGTGGGTGCCACCATGACGGGATGCTGCGGCACCCAGGCCACGCCGCGCCGGTCCAGGCCGCGGATGGATCCGGTGATGCCGGTCCCGCCGCCGGCGCCGATGGTCCCGGCCAGGACGCCCAGGACCGTGCTTTTACCGGCGCCGCTGGGGCCATCCAGGGCGGTGATCCTGTCCTGCGGCGCGGTGAAAGTCAGGGGTCCGACGGCGGCAGTGGACCGCCCGGCATAGGTCACCGTGAGTGCCGCGACCTCAAGCGGAGCACCCGGCCTGCCGGCCTTGGCGGCGGGCAGCGGCACCGGGTGCGGCGCATTAGTGACGGCGGTGGTTGCTGCAAGGGCCACCCTGCCGTCGTCGCTGGCGTGGTGCGCGGTGCCCAGCTCGCGCAGCGGCAGGTAGCAGTCCGGCGCCAGGAGGAGCGCCAGCAGGCCTGCTTCCAGCGGCATGTCCCCGTGGACCAACCTGACTCCGATGAAGACGGCCACGACGGCCACGGAGATGGTGGCGATGAGTTCCAGGGCCAGCGCGGACAGGAAGGCGGTCCGCAGGGTGCCCATGGTGCGTGACCGGTATTCCTCGGAGATCTCTTCAAGGGCCTTGCGCTGGGCAGTTGCCCGGCCCAGCCCCACCAGCACGGGAAGGCCCTTGGCGAGCTCGAGCATATGCGCCGACAGCCGTGCCAGCGAAGCCTGTGCCTGGCTGACGCTGTCCTCGGTGTGCCGGCCGATCAGCACCATGAACACCGGGATCAGCGGCACCGTAAGCACAATGACCACCGCACTCACCCAGTCGGCGAAAAGGATCCGCGCCCCCAGCAACAGCGGAACGGCAGCACAGTTGACCAGGGCCGGGAGGAACTGGGTGTAGTAGCTGTCCAGCGCGTCCAGGCCGCGGGTTGCCAGGACCGCCAGGCCACCGTCGCCGGGACCGGTAGTCCGGACGCCGGTACGCAGTGCCCGTTCCAGCAGTTCCGCCCGGAGTTCCTCCTTGACTCCCAGGGCTGCCCTGCGGGCGGCCACGGCTTGGCCCCAGACAGTCAGCGAGCGGAGCACGACGCCGGCGAGTCCGGCGGTCAGCTGCGCGTCCCAGGCCGGGTTGCCCGCCGCCAGTCCGGCCAGGACGGAGGCCACGGCCTGGCCGATCAGGACCAGGGACAGGGCCTTGAGCGCGGCGAGGAACCCCAGCCAGTAGGTGGCTGAACGGGTGGCCGGGCCGGCGGGGAAGGTTGGCCGCATGTCAGCCCTTGGTGGTGAACGCCTTGGCGGCCACCGCAGGGAGGAAGCTGTGGGCTTCCGGGATGTGCGCTGCGCTGACGCGGCGGCGGAACACCCAGTAGGTCCAGGCCTGGTACGCGATCACCAGGGGAAGCCCAAAGGCGGCCACGATGCTCATCAGTCCCAGCGTGTAATCCGAGGAGGAGGCGTTGGAGATGGTCAGGTCAAACGTGCTGTCCAGCGTGGAGGGCAGCACCACCGGGAACACAGCCCCGAAGATGGATGCGGTACCCAGCACCAGGAAGGCGCCCAGGGCCAGGAAGGACCGGCCTTCGGAGCCATTGCGGGCCAGCAGCCAGGCGGTGACGGCGGCAGCAACGGCCAGGACGACGGCGGCCCAGGTCCAGGGCTTGCCGTCCATGAATTGGATGGCGAGGGCCCACGCCGCGATGGGCAGGAGCAGGACCGGCAGGAGCCGCACGAACCATCGGCGGGCGCGGCGCCGCACGTCCCCGTCCGTCTTGAGGGCCAGGAAGGCGAGGGCGTGCAGGAGCGAGAAGCCCACCACTGCCACGCCGCCCAGGAGGGCGTAGCCGCTGAACCAGGCCATGGGGCCGCCTTCACGGTCGCCATTGGCATTCAAGGGCAGGCCGGTGGTGGTGAGGGCCAGTGCCGCGCCCACGCCGAAGGCGGCGAAGAAGGAACCCAAGGCAATGGCCCAGTCCCACCGGTTCCGCCACGTGTCCGTGTCCACCTTGCCGCGGTATTCGAAGGCCACAGCACGGAAGATCAGGGCCAGCAGGACCACCAGCAGCGGCAGGTAGAGCGCGGAGAACAGCGACGCGTACCAGAGCGGGAACGCCGCGAACGTGGCGCCGCCGGCCGTCAGCAGCCAGACTTCATTGCCGTCCCAGACGGGTCCGATGGTGTTCAGCAGCACCCGCCGCTCGGTGTTGTTCCGGGCGAAGAGTTTCATCAGCATTCCGACGCCCAGGTCGAAGCCCTCCAGGAAGAGGTAGCCGGTCCACAGCACCGCGATGGCGATGAACCA
Source organism: Arthrobacter sp. NQ7 (assembly GCF_029581595.2). Classification (NCBI taxonomy): domain Bacteria; kingdom Bacillati; phylum Actinomycetota; class Actinomycetes; order Micrococcales; family Micrococcaceae; genus Arthrobacter; species Arthrobacter sp. NQ7. The sequence continues at coordinate 10,274 of NZ_JARFXU020000034.1, forward strand.
TATGGTGGGAAGCAGTTCCATTGGTTTGTTCCTCTGCTAGTAGGCGAAGGCCAGGACGTCGTCGGCGGGTTTGGTGTCGCCGGAGCCCGGCGTTTCGTCCTCGTTTTCGTCCGCCGGTGCGTGGCCGAGTTCGGGCATGGCGGAGACCACGCCGCCGCGGACGTACTTCACCAGCAGCTTCACTTCGACCACCAGCAGGACGGCGTACACGGCGGTCAACGCCACCAGCGAGGCGATGAGTTCACCTGCGGACACACCCGGGGATACGGCGGCTGCGGTGAACATGAACACCTGGTCGATGCCGCTGGGATCCGGGTTGGGTGCCACGACGAAGGGCTGGCGGCCCATCTCGGTGAAGATCCAGCCCGCAGCGTTGGCACCGAAGGGCGCCATGATCCCGAAGACGGCCAGGCGCATCAGCCACCGCGATTCCGGCACGGTGCCCTTGCGGGTAAGCCAGAGTGCCACCAGGGCCGCCAGGGCGGCCAGTCCGCCGAACCCGATCATCATCCGGAACCCCCAGTAGGTGACCTCCATGACGGGCACGTATTCGATTTCCTGGCCCGCGCGTTCACCGTAGATGGGGTTGTCCGGCAGGTTGGTGCCGTAGTTGGCCTTGTACTCGGGCAGGAGGCTGTTGACGCCCTTGACCTCGGTGGTGAAATCACCCTTGGCAAGGAAGGACAGGATGCCGGGGACCTCGATCACTGCCACAACGTCGTCGCAGTTCCTGGAGCCCACGTTGCCGATGCTCAGGACCGAGAAGCCGGTGCCGTCGTGGCAGGCGGCTTCGGCGGCGGCCATCTTCATGGGCTGCTGCTGGAACATGAGCTTGCCCTGCAGGTCGCCGGTCACCGCGGTGCCGGCGAAGGAGATCATGGCCACCACGGCGCCGATCCGCAGGGACCGGATCCACACGCTGTGGTCCACCCGGTCGCGCCCCGGGATGCGAACGTCTTCACCGGGGATGACCCGGCCCTCGGCACCCACCGTGTCGACGCCGTCGTGCCGCCTCCGCCACAGGTGGTACCAGGCGATGCCGAGCAGGAAGCCGCCGGCCACGGCGAGGGCGCCGAACAGGGTGTGCGGGACTGCCACCAGGGCGGTGTTGTTGGTGAAGACGGCCCAGGCATCAGTCATCACCGGCCGGCCGTTGATCATTTCCACGCCTACCGGGTGCTGCATCCAGCTGTTCGCCACGATGATGAAGTAGGCGGAGAGCGCCGATCCAATGACGGCCACCCAAAGGCAGGCGAGGTGGATGGCGGGCTTGAGCTGCTTCCAGCCGAAGATCCACAGACCCAGGAACGTTGATTCGACAAAGAAGGCCAGGAGGGCCTCGAGGGCCAGCGGAGCACCAAAGACATCGCCCACGAAGCGGCTGTATTCGCTCCAGGCCATGCCGAACTGGAATTCCTGCACGATGCCGGTGGCCACGCCCATGATGAAGTTGATGAGGAACAGCTTTCCCCAGAACTTGGTCATGCGCAGGTATTCGGGCTTGCCGGTGCGGTACCAGGCGGTCTGGATGACCGCCACCACCAGGCCCAGGCCGATGGTCAGCGGCACCATCATGAAGTGGTAGACGGTGGTGATGCCGAATTGCCAGCGTGCGATTTCCAAGGCGTCCATGGCGGTCCCTACTGTGAGCCAATGCAGTTCTTCTACAACCCGTAGAACTCTAACTTCTACAAAGTGTAGAACAAGAGGTCCCGTGGGCGAAAACCAGCCCCTTTCATAAGGATGGCGCGGCAGCGCCCGACGCGCCACATGTTCTACCCGGTGTAGAAGGTTGGCCGGTTTCGGGGTAGATTTGTTGTGTAGTTGAACACCGCGTGATGTCACCGGCGCAATCAGCGTCCGGTGCGGGGAAATAAAGGAAAAGTGCAATGGCTAGTCTTGGTGAACTGGAACGGGCAGTGATGGATCTGCTCTGGGCGGGCCAGGAAGCGGCTACGGCAAATACCCTGCGTGACCAGCTGGCGCGTACGTCGGCGGCGCAGGGCGGGCCGGGCCATGAAGGCAAGGAACTGGCCGTCACAACGGTACTGACCGTTCTCTCCCGTCTGGAAAAGAAGGGCCTCGTGGAGCGCGAGCGTGGAACGCGCCCGCACCGCTACCAGGCAGTGTCCAGCCGCGCGGACCATACCGCCGAACTCATGCATGAGGTCCTCGGCTCGGCACCCGACCGCGAGGCCGTCCTGGCCCGCTTCATCGGGTCAGTGTCCGAAGGTGAAGCCGAGACGCTGCGCAAACTGCTGGGTCACCTCTAGCCCACCATGTTCTGGGCCTCGTACCTGCTGGCGGTCCTGGCGATCATCCTGGCCTGGCCGGTGCCGGTCCTGCTCTCACGGGCGCAATGGCCTGCCAGGTCGCCGTTCACCGCGATGCTGCTGTGGCAGGCCATCGCCCTCGCGGGTGGATTGTCCATGATCGGCGCCATGCTGGTGTACGGCCTGGAACCCATCGGTGACAACCTCATCGCGGGGCTCCGCGCCCTGGCCGGCATGGTGCTTTTCAATGCGCCCACCACGGCCCTGGGATTCTGGCACATCTTCGCCCTCTCCGCGGCAGCCCTGCTCACGGCCCACCTGGTCTTCACGCTGCTGCTGACCTACTACAAGATCCAGCGGCAGCGGCGCCGGCACCGCGAACTGCTGGCGCTCCTGGCATCACCGTCCGGCCAGGACGCGGGAACCCTGGTCATCAGCCATGACTCCCCCGTTGCCTACTGCCTCCCGGGCGGCGCCCGCTCGGTGACGGTCCTCTCCGACGGCCTGATGGCGGCCCTGGAACCGGCCGAACTGCGTGCCGTGCTGATTCACGAGAATGCGCATTTGAGCCAGCGGCACCACCTGCTGCTTTGGGCCTTCGCCGCCTGGCGCCAGGCACTCCCCTGGCTGCCCACCACCCGGCTCGCCCAGGAATCGGTCAACTCGCTGATCGAGATGCTGGCCGATGACGTGGCCCTCCGGACCGAGAGCAAAGCGACCCTCATCAAGGCCATCGCCATTGTTGCCAGCGGTTCGGCGGGTACGGGCGGCGGCGACATCCGGCCCTCCTCCCCCAGCCTGGCCCTGTCCGGGCTCGAGGCCGCTTCGGGCGGCCCGGGCTCCGATGCCGTCCGGACAGCGGCAACGCGGGTCAGCCGGCTCCTGACGCCGCAGCCCCAGCTCCCGGCCGCCATCCGCAGCGCCGTCCTGGCAGGGTCCGTCCTGCTGCTGGCGCTGCCCACCGCACTCCTGGTGGTTCCGGGCCTGCTGGGCTGACGCCGTCAGGCGTCGATGCGCTCCCGGTCCAGGCTCGAGGCGCCGGCGATGATGAAGTCCTTGCGCGGGGACACGTCCGAGCCCATCAGCAGGTCGAAGATCTCCTCCGCCTGCTGGGCGTTCTCGATTCCCACCTTGCGCAGGGTGCGGTGCCGCGGGTCCATGGTGGTCTCGGCCAGCTGCTCGGCATCCATCTCGCCGAGGCCCTTGTAACGCTGGATCGGCTCCTTGTACCGCTTGCCTTCCTTGGCCAGGCGCGCCAGGAGCACGTGCAGTTCGGCCTCGGAGTAGGTGTAGATCATCTCGTTGGCCTTCTGGCCCGCGTTGATGACCTCCACCCGGTGCAGCGGCGGAACCGCGGCAAACACCCTGCCCTCGAGGATCATGGGCCGCATGTACCGGAAGAACAGGGTCAGCAGCAGGGTGCGGATGTGGGCACCGTCAACGTCGGCGTCCGTCATGAGGATCACCTTGCCGTAGCGGGCCGCGCTGATGTCGAAGCTGCGGCCGGACCCGGCGCCCACCACCTGGATGAGCGCGGCGCATTCGGCGTTGGAGAGCATGTCCCCCACCGACGCCTTCTGGACGTTCAGGATCTTGCCCCGGATGGGCAGCAGCGCCTGGAAGTCGGAGGAACGGGCCAGCTTGGCCGTGCCCAGCGCGGAGTCACCTTCCACGATGAACAGTTCGGAACGGTCGACGTCGTCCGTCCGGCAGTCAGCCAGCTTGGTGGGCATCGAGGACGTTTCCAGTGCATTCTTGCGGCGTTGCGTCTCCTTGTGCACGCGTGCCGAGATGCGGGACTTCATCTCGTTGACGATCTTTTCCAGCAGCAGGGACGACTGGGACTTGTCGTTCTTGTTGCTGGAGGACAGCTTGGCGGAGATTTCCCGCTCCACTACGCGGGCCACGATGGCGCGGACAGCGCTGGTGCCAAGGATTTCCTTGGTCTGGCCCTCGAACTGCGGTTCGGCGAGCCGCACGGTCAGCACGGCCGTCAGGCCCGCGAAAATGTCGTCTTTTTCGATTTTGTCGTTGCCGGCCTTGAGCTTGCGGGCGTTGGCCTCCACGGCTTTCCGGAACGTCTTGACCAGGGCCTGCTCGAACCCCGACTGGTGCGTTCCGCCCTTGGGGGTGGAGATGATGTTGACGAAGCTGCGCACGGTGCTGTCGTAGCCGATGCCCCAGCGGAGGGCCACATCCACCTCGCAGTCACGCTCCACCTCGGCGAGCTGGCTGTGCCCCCGCTCGTCAAGGACCGGGACGGTCTCCTTGAACTTGCCGGAGCCGTGCAGCCGCCATACGTCGGTGACCGCGGGATCCACGGCAAGGAATTCGACGAACTCGGAGATGCCGCCGTCGTGGTGGAAGACCTCCTCATGCGGGCCGCCCTCGCCCGGCGTGCCCGCGAGCCTGCGCTCGTCCCGGACAGTGAGCTTGAGGCCGGGCACCAGGAAGGACGTCTGCCGCGCGCGGGCCACCAGGTCGTCATAGGAGAACTTCGCGTCCGGGGTGAAGATCTGCCGGTCGGCCCAGTACCGGATCCTGGTGCCGGTCACTCCGCGCTTGGCCTTGCCCACGACGTCCAGCACGGAGTCATCGACGAACGGCGTGAACGGCGCGGCCGGGTCCAGCTTGGACCCGGTGTCCTTGAACCGTCCGGGTTCGCCGCGGCGGAAGGACATGCGGTAGGTCTTGCCGCCACGGTCCACCTCGACGTCCAGCCGGGCGGAAAGGGCGTTCACCACGGACGCGCCGACGCCGTGGAGGCCGCCGGAGGCGGTGTAGGAGCCGCCGCCGAACTTGCCGCCGGCGTGCAGCTTGGTGAAGACCACTTCGACGCCGGTGAGGCCGGTCTTGGGCTCCTTGTCGATCGGAATGCCGCGGCCGTCGTCATGGATCTCCACGGAGTTGTCCGCGTGCAGGATGATCCGGATGTCGTGCCCGAAGCCGGCCAGGGCCTCGTCCACGGAGTTGTCGATAATTTCCCAGAGGCAGTGCATGAGTCCGCGCGAATCGGTTGAGCCGATGTACATGCCCGGGCGCTTGCGGACGGCTTCGAGGCCTTCCAGGACGGAAAGGTGCCGCGCGGTGTACTCAGAGCTGGGTGCCACTGGTGATGAACTCCTTCAGGGACGTCGAAACGGTGCTGGACCGCATCTTCTAGGGTAGTCGGCGGCAGCCCGGGCGGCCGCCTGCCACACCCTCCGGCGCGTGTGCGCCACGCCACCAGGGGCCGTGATGTGCGGAACTGTGCAATTCTTGACCGAACCTTGTGGATACGCGCACAGCGAACTTGCCCCATCCTTGCGATGGTTTGGATACGAATGCTGGTTATATAGATGTACTGATCTACTAAGGAGGCCGACATGACAACAGCAGTGGCAGACCGCACACTAAACGCACTCGACCGGTGCGACCGTTGCGGAGCTCAGGCATATGTCCGGGTTGTACTCGAGTCCTCCGGCGGTGAGCTGCTGTTCTGCGGCCACCACGCGCGTGCAGTCGAGGCGACGCTCAAGCCCTTGAGCTCCGGCTGGCACGACGAGACGGGAAAGCTTCACGAGAAAGCTGCCGTCGAGATCGACTAGATGAGGCATCGGTAACCAACGATCCCGCGGGACCTCTCCATTACGGAGGGGTCCCGCGGGCGTTTAAGGGACTCCAGGCGATTTCCGTGGATAACAAAGGGCCGTTCCGGAACCACCCCACGGTGGTTCCGGAACGGCCCTTCAACGAGTCCTGCCTCTAAAGCAGTGCTTGTTGCCCCGTCCCCGGGATTAGTCCAGGTAGTCCCGCAGCACCTGCGACCTGGAGGGGTGGCGCAGCTTGGACATGGTCTTCGATTCGATCTGGCGGATGCGTTCGCGGGTCACGCCGTAGACCTTTCCGATTTCGTCTAAAGTCTTCGGCTGTCCGTCGGTCAGGCCAAAACGCATGGCAACCACGCCGGCTTCGCGTTCGGAGAGGGTGTCCAGCACGGAGTGCAGCTGCTCCTGTAGGAGGGTGAAGCTCACGGCGTCGGCCGGAACAACGGCCTCCGAATCCTCGATCAGGTCGCCGAACTCGGAATCGCCGTCCTCGCCCAGGGGCGTGTGCAGCGAAATCGGCTCGCGGCCGTACTTCTGGACCTCGACGACCTTTTCCGGGGTCATGTCGAGTTCCAGCGCCAGCTCTTCGGGCGTGGGTTCGCGGCCGAGGTCCTGCAGCATCTGCCGCTGGACACGGGCCAGCTTGTTGATGACCTCCACCATGTGGACCGGGATACGGATCGTGCGGGCCTGGTCGGCCATGGCACGGGTGATGGCCTGCCGAATCCACCAGGTGGCGTAGGTGGAGAACTTGAAGCCCTTGGTGTAGTCGAACTTCTCGACGGCGCGGATCAGGCCCAGGTTGCCTTCCTGGATCAGGTCCAGGAAGAGCATGCCGCGGCCGGTGTAGCGCTTGGCCAGCGAAACCACCAGGCGGAGGTTGGCTTCCAGCAGGTGGTTCTTGGCGCGCTTGCCGTCGTGGATGATGAATTCGAGTTCGCGCTTGTACTTCGGATCCATGGAACCGTCGTCGGCAGCGATCTTCTCCTCGGCGAACAGGCCGGCCTCGATTCGAAGTGCAAGGTCGACTTCCTGCTCGGCGTTGAGCAGCGCGACCTTACCGATCTGCTTGAGGTAGTCCTTGACGGGGTCGGCCGTGGCGCCCGCTGACATGACCTGCTGAACGGGGGCGTCGTCATCGTCTGCGTCCGAGTAGACGAAGCCCTTGCCGCTGCCGGCGGCACCCTTGACGGGATCGGCGTCGGCGTCGGCGTCCTCGGTTGCCTCCGGGCCTTCTTCCAGGACGATGTCGTCGAGGTCCTCCTCGACGTCCTCGACCTCGTCCGGATCAACATCGGTGGCAGACTTCCCGGCAGCTTCGGCTGCGGCCTTGGCACCGGGCTTGGGCCCACGTTTCTTGGGCTCGCGCGTGCCGTCCGCTGCCTTGCCGGCCGAGGCCTTGTTGGCGGCACGCGTGGCTGCCCGCTTGGCATTGGTCGCGGCCTGCTTCTCCTCAGGGGACAAGACGTCCTGGGCGGCGGAATCCTTCTTCGTGGAAGACGGGGTCACAGAAAACCTTTCTAGCGGTGGTCTGTGGAATCACCATACGGGCAACACCACTATGACCCTGTCAAGTCCGTGGTGAAAACCAAGCGCCACCACGGCCGGCAGAGTCACTTAAGACAACTCCCGGAGCGGCTGTAATGTTCCCTTGCGGGCCGTTTACAAGCACTCGATACACGGACCCAACCGGGTCTCGGCATCCATTGTCTCATGATTTGCCCGGATCCGGCCTACCCATCCGTCATCCGTTCCCGCCGCCGCACCCTTTCCCGCTCCGCCAGGGTGCTCCGGTGCCTGCTAGCTGCACTGCCCAGGCCGGTTGCCGTCCGGCTAGAACACCTCCTCCTCTCCCGCCCCTGCAGGGCCGGCCTGAAATTTTTGCCAGGCCGAGTCCTTGCGTGCAGCCCAGCCGCAGAGTGTTCCCCGGCCCACCAGTTCCAGCAGGAGCTCGGCAAGGCGGCATCCGGGCTCCAGCTCAAGAGCCCCGCCCAGGTACGCGGCTGCGTAGGAGCCCCGGCCACGGCACCATGCCACCCACCCCCGGAGCGTCAACGCCGCTGCAGCCGCGGGCCCGCCAAAGACCGCAAGTTCGCCGAGGGTCCGGTCCAGGGCGCCCAGGGCCACCCAGTCCGGAACGTCGGGTGACACGCCCATCAGGACCTCGCCATAGCCGGCGGGAGCCCGGCTGGAGACAGCGCCGGCGCCAGGCACACCGTTCGCCGCCCCGGGTGCGGATTTCCGCATGGCCTTGGACCACCCTTGTTCCGCCGGAAGCCGCCGGCCCGGCCGTTTGGCGGGGAGCAGCGGCGGCACCACCGCTGGGGCATTGCCCGTCTCCGCGTCCCCGTGCACAAAGATCCCGAACTGTTCGGCGCCGGAGAGGGCAGCCTGCCTGCCGGCGGCTGCCATCACCATCACGGCGTCGCGCCAGGCAGGCACAAGCAGTGTGGCGCGAAGGAAGGCATCGCGCTCGACATCCGCTGTCCAGGCCTGGTCTGTGGCCCCGGTCAGCAGCATAAGCCAGAAATCGAGCACCGCATTGAACTGTGCCCGGTTCCTGGACCGCCCGGCCAGGACCTGTTCCCAGCGGGCCTGGGCCTCACGGACGGCTGCCAGGTGCATGGCGGGGACTGCTGCTGCGGGCCTGCTGTTGGCACGGGGCGCCGGACCCACGCTGCTGCCCCGGTACACCATCTCCGTGTTAAGCGTGCTGTCCCTGATGGCCTGGACGGGCCGCCCCTGGGGAGGGCAGCAGGAGGCATCGGTGCACCACGCGTCCCGCCAGTAGGCGTCACCGACGTACCAGGCATCGCGGACGGGCATCCCGGCCTGGTCCAGGACGGACTCCACTACGGACACCAGGAGGTCATAGGGCGATGACGGACCCATGTCCGCGTCAGTGGTGAAGACGGCCAGCAGCGCGCCGTCCGCTTCCCGGTCCGACTCCAGGTAGCGGCGGACGGCACAGGCGAAAGCGGAGGGGTCGGCCAGTCCATCGGGCCCGGGGAGGTCGAGCCGCAGCGTGGCGCCCAGTGTCGTGCCGTGCAGTGTCATGGCCACCAGGCTTGAGTCCGGCCAGTACCCCAGGGAATGGGGAATGAAACCGAGGATGTCTTCCGGGCCGCGGACTGTCAATCGTTCGGGAGCTGTCATGGCTCCAGCATCGGCCCAGGGTCCTGCGCGCAGAAGGCAGCACGGCGTGTAAGTGGACAAGTCCGGAGACAGCCGGCTGGAATCCGCGCCGGGCGGCCCTGTGGAGGAGCAGTCAGTCGCCCGGGGAGATCTTCTGGCGGCGGCGGGCCAGGCTTTCGCGGCGCTGCCGGGCGAGGGCGCTGCGCAGCGGCGGCACCACGATCCCTTGGGCTGCCATCTGCCGGCGCACCTTCCGCCGGGAGGCAAGGATGGCGACGGCGCCAAAGGCGAGCAGGAGGAACTGGACGCTCAGGGCCAGCCGGAAGGGATCCAGTCCGTACAGCACCCCCTGCGAGAACCCGGTGGCATACAGCACGTCGAGGACCAGGCCAATGAGGAAGATGGACACCAGCGCCGCGATGAAGCCGCCAACGTTGACAATCCCGGTGGCAGTGCCGATCCGGTGTGCGGGATTGAAGGTCCGGGCGAAATCGAAGCCGATCATCGAACCGGGGCCGCCCACCGCGAGGACCACCACCAGGCCGGCCAGCAGCCACAGCGGGGCACGTCCGGGCAGCAGCAGCACCGCGGCCCAGGCTGCGGCGGTCGCGCCGGCGATCAGCAGGACCATGGTGGAGCGGCGCAGCGGATGGCGTGACACAAAGCGTCCGATGAAGGGTCCCACCGCCATGGCCGCCGCGACGTACAGGGCCATGAGGGCGGCGACGGTGCCGGCGTCCAGGCCCTGGCCCGAGATCAGGAACGGATAGCCCCAGGTCATGGCGAACACGGTGCCGCTGAACTGGATGGTGAAGTGGCTCCACATGCCCAGCCTGGTGCCGGGCTGGCGCCACGCGCGGGCCAGCGAGGCGCCGGTGGCCCGGAGCCCCTGCCGGGCATGCGGACGTTCGGTGCCGGGGGGAGCATCCTGCAGCAGGAGGAGGACCAGGACGACGGCGAGGGCGGACATCCCAGCAAGCATCAGGAATGCGGGGGTCCAGCCTGACAGGTGCAGCACGAGCGCGAAGGGCAGGACACTGAACAGCTGCCCCAGCTGGCCCGACATGCCGGTCAGCTGGGTGACCAGCGGGACCCGGGCGGGCGCGAACCACAGCGGGATGAGCCGGATCACCGAGATGAAGGTCATCGCGTCGCCGGCCCCTACCAGCACACGGCCCAGCACCCCGCCGGGGATGCTTTCGGCGAAGGCCAGCTGCAGCTGTCCCAGCCCCATCAGGACGGCGCCGCCGGCGATCATGGCACGTGAGCCGAACCGGTCCACCAGCAGGCCCACGGGGATCTGGAGGCCTGCGTAGACCAGCAGCTGCAGGACGGTGAAGAAGGAGATCGCAGACGCGGTGGCGTGGAACCGCTCGGTGGCTTCGAGTCCCACCACGCCGAACGAGGTCCGCTGCGCCACGGCCACCAGGTACCCGAAAATTCCAATGGTCCAGATAAGCCAGGCGCGGGGTGCAGTCACCTCTTCATTATGCCCGGCGCTTCCCCGCGTACCCCGCGGCTGTGACCGGTCTTACTGCCCCGGGTTTTCCCTGGCCAGGTAGGCCTCCACCGCGGCGCCCAGGTCGTCAGCGTCCGGGAGTTCATCGTTTTCGTTCGCCAGGAGGGACCGGCGCACCATACCGTCCGCCTTCTCGTCGTACCGGGTTTCGAGGCGCGCCACCACCTGCTGGACCTCCTCGGAGGCCTCGATCTGTTCCGCGATCTGGCGGCTGACTTCCCGGCCCGATTCACGGAGCCGGTCGGTGGGGAGCATCAGAGAGGTGGCTGCGCCCAGGTATTCGAGCCCGGCAACGGCCGCGGTGGGGTACTCCGCTTCGGCCAGGTAGTGCGGAACGTGGATCACGTAGCCGGCCACGTTGCGCCCGGCTTCCACCAGCCGGAGCTCCAGGATGTGTCCGACGGCCGCAGGAACCTCGACGGTGGGTTTCCACACCGAGATGCCCTCGATCAGCTCGGGCCGGTTGCCATGCACCGTGACTCCCACGGGCCGCGTGTGCGGAACGGGCATGGGGATGGAGTGGATCCAGGTGACCAGGTTGACGTCGAGCTTCTCCACAATGTTCACCACGGCGCGCGCAAACCGTTCCCACTGCAGGTCCGGCTCGAACCCGGCCAGCAGGAGGAATGGCTTCCCGAGTCCGTCCACCAGGCGGTAGAGGGCCAGCCGGGGCTCCTGGTAGTCCTGGACGTGGTCCTCGACGAAGGTCAGGTGCGGCCGGCGGGACCGGTAGTCGATGAGCTGGTCGGCGTCGAAGACCGCGACCGGCTGGGCGTCGAGGGTATCCAGCAGTTCGGCGTTGATCTGCTTGACCACGTGGCCGGCGTCGGCGAACCCGGTGAAGCCCATGACCATGTTCAGCCCGCGCAGTTCGGGGCTGTGGAACAGCTCGATGTTGCTGGCATAGAGCGCGTCGGGGTCCAGCAGGGAGCCGGAAATCCGTTCAAGCACGGCATGTTCCTTTCAGGGGTACGGGCGGACATCATTCATAACGCGGCAGGGGCGGCCGGCATTCCGCGGCGCGGTGTGGTGCACATCTCAGGAAATTCTCCCGCTGCGCCGGGGAAGGGCTACGATCGGAACTGGCCTGCCAGGCGGGCCTGCACGCACCCGGGAACCGTCCGGAACGGCCGGATCCGGGACACCCTTGGCAGAGCGCCCAACATGCATCCCTGCCCCGAACGTTTCGAGAATCGAGGACTCATCCCTGTGGTCAAGAATACTGAAATCAACCTTAGTACCGTCTCGCGGGACCTTAAGAGGAACCCCAGCGACGCAGTGGTCATCGGGGTGGGGCAGGGAAGCGACGGGCCCGTCCTGCTGGACAACCCGCTGACGGCGAAGTCCGCAGAGGCCCTCGCCGACTCGCTCAAGGGACTCGGCGTGACGGGCGCCGCGGACCAGCTGGTCCGCCTCCCGGGACTGCCCGAAACCGGCGCCGGCATCCTGGCCCTTGCCGGCGTGGGCAAGGTTTCCGCGTCAGAGCAGCCCGCGGGCGAGTCGCTGCGCAGGGCAGCGGGATCGGCAGTCCGGCAGCTGGCAGGCCTCGCCACGGTCACCCTGGCATTCCCGACGGCGACCGTCCAGGACGTCGCGGCAGTGGCCGAGGGTGCCGCGCTGGGCGCCTACTCCTTCACTGAGTTCCGGTCCTCCACGGACGGGCTCAAAGACCCGGTCCGCAACGCCGTGATCTTCACGGAGCTCCCAGGCACCGGGGACCTGGACGCTGCCCTGAAGCGTGCCGGCCTAGTGGCCAAGGCCGTGAACGCCACCCGTTCCCTGGTCAACACACCGCCCAGCCACCTCTACCCCGAATCATTTGCGGAGGCCGCCAAGGACCTCGCCAAGGGCCTGCCCGTCAAGGTCACCGTTTGGGACGAGAAGCGCCTCGAGAAGGAAGGCTTCGGCGGCATCATGGGCGTCGGCAAGGGCTCCAGCCGCCAGCCGCGCCTGGTCAAGGTCGAGTACTCCCCTGCCAAAGCCACCGCCAAGATCGCCCTGGTGGGCAAGGGCATCACGTTCGACACCGGCGGCATCTCCCTCAAGCCGGCCCTGAACATGGGCGACATGAAGAGCGACATGGCGGGCGCCGCCGTCGTCCTTAACACTGTCCTGGCCCTCGCCGGCCTCGGCCTGCCGGTCAAGGCCACCGCCTGGCTCTGCATCGCGGAGAACATGCCCGGCGGCGGGGCGTCGCGCCCGGCCGACGTCCTGACCATGTTCGGCGGCAAAACGGTGGAAGTCCTCAACACCGATGCCGAAGGCCGGCTGGTCATGGCGGACGGCATCGTCGCCGCAAGCCGCGAATACCCGGACGCCATCATCGACGTCGCCACCCTGACGGGGGCACAGCTCATCGCCCTGGGCAACCGCACCGCCGGCATCATGGGATCCGAAACCGTCACCGGGCCGCTCAAGGCAGCAGCCGACCGCGCGGGGGAGCTGGTCTGGCCCATGCCGCTGCCCGAGGAACTGCGTCCCAGCCTGGACTCGCAGGTGGCGGACCTGGCCAATATTGGCGAACGACACGGCGGCATGATGACCGCCGCCGTGTTCCTGCGCGAGTTTGTGGGTAAGGACAAGGCGGGCGAACAGATCCCCTGGGCGCACATCGACATCGCGGGTCCGTCCTTCAACAACGGCAGCCCGTACGGCTACACCCACAAGCAGGGCACCGGATGCACCGTCCGCACCCTGGTTGCGTACGTCGAGGACCTCCTGGCCGCGGCCTGAGCCTCCGCCCCGGCGGGGCCACGGGCCGTGTCACGCGGCCTTGCGGCGCAGGTGATCCCTGTGCCACAAAGCCGCGTGACACTGGACACAAGCGCTCCACAAACGCAGCGCCAAGGTGGAGCATGGATAGGTGGTTCGCTAAGGTGAACCACGGTAGTCACAAATGCAAGAGAGTTGCCCTGCTGACATAATCACGGCAGTGCAAGTTCCAAGACCAGATGATGCGCGCTGATCGCGTCATCGTTCACGCGAGGGAGCGTTTAAGTGGCCGATCAGGCAACTGCGCAAGAATTCGACATCCTGGTACTCGGTGGCGGCAGCGGCGGATACGCTGCGGCGCTGCGTGCAGTACAGCTCGGCCTCACCGTCGGCCTCGTGGAGAAGGGCAAGCTGGGCGGCACCTGCCTCCACAACGGCTGCATCCCCACCAAGGCCCTGCTGCACTCCGCAGAGCTGGCCGACCACGCCCGTGATTCCGCCAAGTACGGCGTGAACGTCACCCTCGACGGCATCGACATCAACGCCGTCAACGCCTACAAGGACGGCATCATTGCCGGCAAGTACAAGGGCCTGCAGGGCCTGATCAAGTCCAAGGGCATCACCGTCATCGAGGGTGAAGGCAAGCTCCAGGGCACCGACACCGTCGTGGTGAACGGCACCGCCTACAAGGGCAAGAACATCGTGCTGGCCACCGGCTCCTACTCCCGCACCCTCCCGGGCCTGGAAATCGGCGGCAAGGTCATTACTTCCGACCAGGCCCTGACCATGGACTTCATCCCGAAGAGCGCCATCATCCTCGGCGGCGGCGTCATCGGCGTCGAATTCGCCTCCGTCTGGAAGTCGTTCGGCGTGGACGTCACCATCGTTGAAGGCCTGCCCTCCCTCGTTCCCAACGAGGACGCCACGATCATCAAGAACTTCGAGCGCGCCTTCAAGAAGCGCGGCATCAAGTTCTCCACCGGCGTGTTCTTCCAGGGCGTCGAGCAGAATGACGACGGCGTGAAGGTCACCCTGGTGGACGGCAAGACGTTCGAGGCCGACCTCCTCCTGGTCGCTGTTGGCCGCGGCCCCGTCACCGCCAACCTCGGCTACGAGGAAGCAGGCGTCACCATCGACCGCGGCTTCGTCATCACCAACGAGCGCCTGCACACGGGCGTGGGCAACATCTACGCCGTCGGCGACATCGTTCCCGGCGTGCAGCTGGCCCACCGCGGCTACCAGCAGGGCATTTTCGTGGCCGAGGAGATCGCGGGCCTGAAGCCGGTGGTTGTCGAGGACATCAACATTCCCAAGGTCACCTACTCCGAACCCGAGATCGCCACGGTCGGCTACACCGAGAAGGCTGCCAAGGAAAAGTTCGGCGAAGACCAGGTGCAGACCCAGGAATACAACCTGGCCGGCAACGGCAAGAGCTCCATCCTGGGCACCTCGGGCCTGGTCAAGCTGGTCCGCCAGAAGGACGGCCCCGTGGTGGGCGTCCACATGATCGGTGCCCGCATGGGCGAGCAGGTGGGCGAGGCCCAGCTGATCGTGAACTGGGAAGCCTACCCGGAGGATGTGGCGCAGCTGGTGCACGCCCACCCCACCCAGAACGAAGCCCTCGGCGAAGCCCACCTGGCGCTGGCCGGAAAGCCGCTGCACGGCTAATTTTCAACAGCATTACCAGGCCAGGTGCACCCGGCCGCGCAGGCCGGGTGCACCAGGCTTCCAACAAGGCAGCAACCATTCGCACTAAAGATCAATAAGGAGAACGGGGACGACATGTCTGAATCCGTTAACTTGCCCGCCCTCGGTGAGAGTGTCACCGAAGGAACCGTCACCCGCTGGCTCAAGCAGGTAGGTGACCGGGTAGAGGTGGACGAGCCGCTGCTCGAAGTCTCCACCGACAAAGTAGACACTGAAATCCCCTCTCCTGTAGCTGGCGTGATTGAAGAAATCCTGGTCGCTGAAGATGAGACCGCTGAAGTAGGCGCACCGCTGGTGCGCATCGGCGACGGCTCCGGCGGCGGCTCCGCACCCGCCGAAGCCCCGGCCGAAGCAGCCCCCACCCAGGAAGCCCCTGCCGAAGCAGCACCGGCTGAGGAAGCTCCCGCCCAGGAGGCCCCCGCCGAAGCAGCCCCCGCCCAGGAAGCTCCGGCTGCCGGCGGCGGCGAAGGCCACGAGGTCACCCTCCCCGCACTGGGCGAGAGCGTCACCGAAGGCACCGTGACCCGCTGGCTCAAGGCCGTCGGCGACTCCGTCGAGGTGGACGAGCCCCTGCTGGAAGTCTCCACCGACAAGGTTGACACCGAGATCCCGTCCCCGGTGGCCGGTACCCTCCAGGAAATCCGGGTCAACGAGGACGAGACCGCCGAGGTAGGGTCCGTACTGGCCGTCATCGGTTCCGGCGCACCCGCTGCCGCGGCACCCCAGGCTGCACCTGCCGCTCCCCAGCAGGAGGCGCCGAAGCAGGAAGCCCCCAAGCAGGAGGCACCCGCCCCCGCAGCCGCTCCGGCTCCCGCGCCCCAGGCTGCACCCGCAGCAGCCGCCGCACCTGCACCGGCAGCCCAGGAAGCGCCGTCCGCCGGCGGTTCCGAGTCCGGCTACGTCACTCCCCTGGTCCGCAAGCTGGCCAACCAGCACGGCGTGGACATCTCCTCGCTCTCCGGCACCGGCGTCGGCGGCCGCATCCGCAAGCAGGACGTCCTTGCCGCCGCTGAAGCGAAGGCCGCTCCCGCAGCCGCTCCGGCTGCTGCCCCGGCCGCCTCAGCTCCGGCTGCCTCGGGTGCGGCCGCCTCGTCGCTGCGCGGCACCACCCAGAAGGCTCCGCGCATCCGCCAGGTCATCGCCCGCCGCATGCGCGAGTCGCTGGAAATCTCCACCCAGCTGACCCAGGTCCACGAGGTGGACATGACCAAGGTCGCCAAGCTCCGTGCCCGCGCCAAGAACTCCTTCCAGGCGCAGAACGGCACCAAGCTGACCTTCCTGCCCTTCATCGCCAAGGCGGTCGCCGAGGCCCTCAAGCAGCACCCCAAGCTCAACGCTGCCTACGACGAGGAAAAGCAGGAAATCACGTACCACAACGCCGAACACCTGGCGATCGCCGTCGACACCGACAAGGGCCTGCTGGTCCCGGTCATCGCCGACGCCGGCAACCTGAACCTCGCCGGTCTTGCGGGCAAGATCGCCGACGTGGCCTCCCGCACCCGCGATGGCAAGATCGGCCCGGACGAACTGTCCGGCGGCACGTTCAGCATCACCAACATCGGTTCGGTGGGGGCCCTGTTCGACACCCCCATCATCAACCAGCCGCAGGTTGGCATCCTGGGCACCGGTGCCATCGTCAAGCGTCCCGTCGTGGTTGCCGACGAGAACGGTGACGACTCGATCGCCATCCGCTCCATGATGTACCTGTCGCTGACGTACGACCACCGCCTCGTGGACGGTGCAGACGCCGGCCGCTTCCTCCAGACCCTGAAGGCACGCCTCGAAGAAGGCGCCTTCGAAGCGGACCTGGGACTGTAGCAACAGGCAAGCACACGACGGCGGCGGGTGCCAACGGTGGGATAACCACCGTCGGCGCGCGCCGCCGTCGTTGTTTAACGGCCACCCCGCACGGGTGGCCAGCGTGGCTTTGCTACGGGCCGTAGAACTGACTGGCTAAGCTAGGGCCATGACTATTCTGTTCAACATCCTGGTCTTCCTGCACGTGGTGGGCGCCGCCATGATCGTGGGGTACTGGATCGCCACGATGCGCACGCCCACCGTCCACCCGCGCCAGCGTGACGGCGCTTTCCTGCAGCTCCTCACCGGCATCGCCATGATGGGCATCCTTCCGTTCCTGCCGGACAAGGATCCCAACTACGCCAAACTGGGCATCAAGTTCGTCATCGCCGTCGTGGTTGCCGTCCTGGCGGTCATTGGCTCCCGCAGGGTCAAGAACGGACAGCCAGTTTCCACCGGCCTCGCCCACGGCGTCGGCGGCCTTGCCCTGGTCAATATCGCGATCGCCACCATCTGGCAGTAGCCACACCGGCCGCAGCAGCGGTCACAATCCTCTGAGAGCGGACAACCCGTGCACCGGAGGTGCGTGGTCCCTAGGATGGACAACGGTGGGCCCGGCCGCGAACGCGCCGGACCCGGATCGAACCGACGTTGAGGAGAGACATGGCTACAACACGCAACGCCCACACCGTATGGACCGGCAGCCTGACCGAAGGCTCAGGCAACACCACCCTGGACAGCTCGGGACTGGGCACCTTCGATGTCACCTGGAAGGCACGCACGGAGGCTGCAGGCGGAAAGACCAGCCCGGAAGAGCTGATCGCCGCGGCGCACTCGGCCTGCTTCTCCATGGCCTTCAGCCATGAACTCAGCCAGGCCGGCTTCACCCCGGAAGAGGTCAACACCAAGGCTGAGGTTGGCTTCCAGCCCGGCACCGGCATCACCGGCAGCCACCTGACCCTCAACGCCCGGATCCCCGGCATTTCGGAAGAGGACTTCCAGCGCATCGCCGAGGCCGCGAAGAAGGGCTGCCCGGTGTCCCAGGCCCTCGCCGGCATCGACATCACCCTCGACGCCACGCTCCAGTCCTAGGCGGGCGCCGCCGGTCCTGACAGGACGGCCTGAAACATGCAAAGGCCCTGTTCCTCCCGGTCTTCCGGGAAGGAACAGGGCCTTTGCCGTTGCTAGTTTTCCTGGCGGGCCGGCAGCGGTGCGGGCTTCAGGCGGCGGTAGCCTGAGCGCGCCGGCGGCCGGTCGGTGGGCAGTTCCTGGATCATTTCCTTCAGTGCGCCGATGCCGTACTCCAGCTGCGGATCACGTCCTGCAGCGTAGGCGTGCGGCGGATAGGCCACCTCGATGTCCGGATCAACGCCGTAATTCTCCACGCTCCAGCCCACCCCTCCACTGAACCAGTTGGCATAGCGGGGCTGGGTGACACCGGTACCGTCAGCCAGCGCGAAGCGGTTGTCGATGCCCACCACACCGCCCCACGTCCGGGTTCCGATCACCGGGCCGATGCCCCGCAGCTTCGAGACCTGGGTGATGATGTCGCCGTCGGACCCCGCAAACTCATCTGCAAGGATGATGACCGGTCCCCTCGGTGCGTGGTGGGGGTAGGTGCGCGGCTTCTCACCCCGCGGCATGCTCCATCCGGTCACCTTGCGGCCGATCAGTTCCGCGACGAGCTGGGACGTGTGGCCGCCGCGGTTGCGGCGCACATCCACAATCAGGCCGTCGAGCGCCGTTTCGGTGTCCAGGTCGCGGTGCAGCTGGGCCCAGCCGTTGGCCATCATGTCCGGGATGTGCAGGTAGCCGAAGGTTCCGTTGGAGGCTTCCCGGACGGTCCGCCGGTTGCCGGCTACCCATTCCTGGTAGCGCAGGCGCTCCTCATCCTTCACGGGCACGACGGCGACGCGGCGCTGGGTGCCTGCGCCGGCACCGTGGCCGGGGCCGTTGAGGAGGGTCAGCTCCACGGCGCGGCCGGCGGCCCCCACCAGCTGCATGGCGGGTGTGACGCCGGCGGACAGCGGGACGCCGTCGATGGCCAGCAGGATGTCGCCCGCCTTCGCCCCGACGCCGGGCCGCGTCAGCGGAGAGGTGGCCAACGGATCGGATGACTCACCGGCGAGGATCCGGGTGATTTCCCATCCGCGGGGGGTGTGGGCCAGATCGGCGCCGAGCCGTCCCTGGCCCCGGCTTCCGCGTTCGGTGACAGCAGCGGGGCGCACGTAGGCGTGGGATGTCCCCAGTTCGCCGTGCAGTTCCCACAGCAGGTCCACCAGGTCGTCGTGCGAGCCCAGGCGTTCCACCAGGGGGCGGTAGCGCGCGTGGATGGAGTCCCAGTCCTGGCCGGCCATGTCCTCGGTCCAGAAGAAGTCGCGCTGCAGGCGCCAGGCCTCGTCGAAGGCCTGTCCCCAGACGCTCAAGGGGTCCATCACCACGCGGATCCGGCTCAGGTCCACCTTGACCAGTTTGCCGGACTCCTCGTCCGCCTTGGCGTCGGATGGGATCACCGTGACCTGTTTGTCGGACACCAGCACTGCCTTGCTCCGGTCGCCGGACAGCCGGTAGCTGTCCACGGAGTCGGACAAGGTGGTTTGCCGGCGCCGGGCAATGTCGTAGCGGACCAGGCTGGGCCGTGCGTCCTTGTCCTCCTGGCTGGCCTTGCCGTCGCCGGTCACGCCGGACAGGACGGAGTCCAGCCAAAGGAGTCCGCCGTCCACGGCGGCCAGCGAGCTGTAATTGCCCTGCGGCACGGGGACAGTGATCACGCGGTGCGCCAGGCCCTCCGCATCCACCGTGACGGCAGGCGCCGCCCCGGCAGCGGTTTCGGCTGCCCCAGCGCCGGAGGCTTCGTCCTCCTCATCCCCGCCCGCCGGATCAACCGACGGGCCGAAGGGCGACGGCGTCTCCGCGGCGAGAGCCACCATGTACGGCTTGATGGGACTGGGGAAGGACAGGTCGAACGAGTGACCGTCGTAGACGGGGTCGAAGCTGCGGTTGGAGAGGAAGGCGAGGAACTTGCCGTCCGGGGTGAAGGCCGGGGAAGCGTCGCGGAAGCGGCCGTCCGTGACGTCCACGGGCGCGGCATCGAGCCGGTCCACGGTGGCCAGGCGCAGCCGGCTGCGGGAACCGAAGGAGGTGACCGGTTCCGACCAGGCCAGCCAGCGCGAATCCGCCGACCAGGCCAGCTCGGAAATGCTGCCTTCGCCGATGCTGGCAACCCGGGTCAAGTCCCCGGTGCGGGTATCCACCACGTACACGTCGCCGAACGACGTGCCCAGGGCAACCCACCGCCCGTCCGGGCTTGCTTCCAGCGAGCTGGCGCGCGACGGCGTAGGGACCGTGAGGTGGTCCTCTGCGGCAACTGCCGGGGCCTCAGCCGGGGCAGTTTCAGCCTGCGGCGCCACATCCGCCTGCTGCTCGTCGTCCGCGGGAACGTGGACGTGGCCGCCTGCCAGCACTGCCGCACCGGCGGCGGGCACCGGCTGGGGCAGGCGGATGGCGTCCTGCCCGTCGGGCGTGCCCCCGTCAGGGTTCCCGGAACCGGGAGTTTCGGACGCTGCTGCGCCGTTGCCGGCCGGTGCCTCCACCGGCCCGGCGCCGTAGGGAACCGGCGCGGCGATGTCCTTGATGTGCAATCCCTCCACGCCGTCGTGGTCGGCGATGTAGGCGATCCGGCCATCGCCCAGGGGCCGGGGCAGCCGGGCCCGGACGCCGGGGGTGGCCTCGATGATGCGGGAGGGCCCATCCTTGTGCCGCAGCCAGTGGATGGTTCCATGTGACTCCACGGCGCTGGCGGAGCCTGTGGCATCGGGTGCTGCGGCGCCCAGGTGCTTGACGGCATCGAGCAGCGCGGGACGCCTCGTCTGCGAGGCGGAGCCAAGGGTGATGTCCAGCTTCACGGCCTCCGCGCCAAGGTCGTGGAGGACCCAGAGTTCACCGGCGGATTCGAAGATGACCCGTTTCCCGTCGGTGGAAGCATGCCGGACGTAGAAGTCCTGGTGGTCGGTGTGCCGGCGCAGGCCGGTTCCGTCAGGAAGGACGGAGTACAGGTTGCCGTAGCCTTCGTGGTCTGAGAGGAAGGCGATCCGGCCGTCCACCCACAGGGGATCGGTGAGGTTGCCGTCGAGGTCCGGCACCAGCCGCTCGAACTCGCCGTTGCCGTCGCGGTCGATCCAGAGCTTGCCGGCGGTTCCGCCGCGGTACCGCTTCCACCATGCAGGTTCACGGGACAGGACGCTGGCCAGGACCACGGGACGTTCGTCCCCCACCTCGGGGCCGTAGGCAACTGATTCCACCGGGCCATACGGAAGTTCCTGGGCCCAGCCGCCCTCGAGGGGCACGCTGTACGCGTAGGTGTGGCGGCTTTCCGCCTGCCGGAAGGCGCTGGTGACCACGACCGAACCGGCAGCGGTGAAGCCCTTCACCTTCGTGGTGCTGTGCCCAAAGTAGGTGAGCTGCCGGTACCCGCCGCCGTCGACCTCTGCCGACACGACCTCCGGGGCCGTTCCCTGCACCACTGTCCACACCAGCCGCTTCCCGTCGGGGG